>JALOTD010000033.1 GCA_025458105.1 Tabrizicola sp.
CGTTGCCGTCAAAGCCCATCTTGGCGTCGAGAAGCTTCAAAGAGCCGTCCTTGAGCACGCAGAAGGGGTTGATCTCCAGCATGTCCATGTCCTTGTCGAGGAACAGACGGTAGAGGTTCTTGACGATGGCCACGCAGGATTTGACCTGCGCGCCGGTCAGGCCAAGCGCAAATGCCACACGGCGGCCGTGGAAGTCTTGCAGGCCGGTGGCGGGGTCGATGGTGAAGGTGTGGATCTTTTCCGGCGTGTCGTGGGCCACATCCTCGATCGACATGCCGCCTTCGGTCGAGGCGACGATCGAAATGCGGCTGGTCTGACGGTCGATCAGGAAGGCGAGGTAGAACTCGCGGTCGATGTCCGAGCCGTCTTCGATGTAGATCCGGTTGACCTGCTTGCCTGCGGGGCCGGTCTGGACGGTGACGAGGGTGCGGCCGAGCATCTGGCGGGCGAACTCGGCGGCTTCGCCGACGCTGCGGGCCAGGCGGACGCCGCCCTTTTCCCCGGCTTCCGGTTCCTTGAAATGGCCCTTGCCGCGCCCGCCGGCGTGAATCTGCGCCTTGACCACCCAAAGCGGGCCATCAAGTTCACCGGCAGCAGTTTTCGCCTCTTCTGCCTTCAGGACAACGCGGCCGTCCGAGACCGGGATGCCATAGCTGCGCAACAGCGCCTTGGCTTGGTATTCGTGGATGTTCATGACAACGACCCGTCCTGATGCAAGTTCGACGCGTCATCGCACCTTTCCCCCGGCTTTCCTACGGGGATTTCCAGCCGTTAGCGCCCAAACGGCCAGAAAAGTGCGGATTGTGATCACACGTTTGCAAACTGTGATCACATGAGGGAAAAGTGCGATCACAAGCATGCCGTCACCGGACGGGTCTGGTGAGTCGGCTCTGCCCGCCTCAAACTCCTTCAGCAGGGAATACGTTAAGATCCGTGCTTTGGGAAATGGCTCGCTTCGCCCGTCAATTCAGGAAAACAGCAAACAGCAGCGCGTCGCCCGATACGAGCCGTTCGAAGTCGTTCCAGGCGTCCATCGTCATCCGAGGGCCCTTTTCGGCATAGGGCAAGAGCCCCTCGCCCTGAATCCAGGTTACCAGGTCCACGGCTGGCGGGTTCTCGAAGGCCTTCTTCAGGTTGATCCCGGCTTCGGCCCCAAAGCGCCAGTGCGGGATCAGCACTTCGCCTTTCAGAAGCTTCTCGGCATCGGCAAGGACAGCCTGCCAGCGCTCGCCCAGTCCCGGAGGAGTCATGATCCCGAGGCCTGAGACCTGGGTGTCGTTCGGCACCCATTCTCGGTCGTTGTCCGTTTCCAAGGCGACCTGGCTCCAGAAACGGCGGTTGTCCTGGATCATCGCCAGGAAATGGGCATGGGCGTCTGCTGCAAGGGTCTTGTCGGGGGTCTTGGAAAGAGCAAACAGCACCATAGCCACCCGGTCGACCTGGCGACCGAACATCATGTCCATCGCATTGGGAGGCGGCGTGTCGCCCCAGAGCGCATAGATCGCGGCTGTCGAGTCCATCACCCGCTTGATTGCGGGTTCAGGGTCATAGGCGAGCGCGGTCGCGGCGAAGCCAGACAGGAAATGGGAGTAGGCCGACAGCCAGGCGGCATCTGCGGTGTCGAAGCGGATCACCGGATCTTCGACGGCGACAGCCATGATCCGCCCTCCGCCCAGGGTCAGTCCCGCGACCGAGGCCATGTCCTCGCCTTCGTCCCGGCTGCCGTTCCTGTTGATGTCGAACCAGAGGTCGGGGAGCCGGACCTCCAGCGCAAAGGGCTTGTCGCCAAGCTGGGTCAATGCGGCGCGGGCGGCCTCCATGTCTTCGTCTAGGCCGGTAATCAGTGCGGTGAAATCCGAAGGTTCAAAGGGGCGGGCGGCAGGGTTTTCGGGGATGGGCAGGCGGAGGATCGGCAATTCGGACCAGTCTGCGCGGATCCCGGTCTGCCAGCGCAGTTGCAGGGCCTGCTCTACGCCGCCCAGAAAGCGCAGCCCGGCCAGGGCGAAGAGGTCTTCATTCGTCGGGTTTTCCAGGGCTGCCAGTCGCGCCTCGACCGGGGCGAGGCCAGTGCGACCGATCTCGTCCGACAGGGTTTCGGCAGCAGCGGGGGCGGCGAGTAAAGCCAGGGAAAGGAGAGCAGTGCGCATCGTGACCTCCATGGTCTTCGGGGCAGTGTCGGTGGCTGGGGCCGGGCGGTCAATGGGGTGTGGGGTCCGGTATCCCTTAGCTCAACCGAAGCAGGATCTGGCCCCGAGGCAGCACTTGATCCAACCAGCTGGGTGTAAACCCCGCAGCGCGGGCCTCTGCTTCGACGTCCGGGCGTGAGCGGTGATAGGGCGGGCGGTCGGAGTGCGTGACCACGCCATCCGCCTGGCGGGTAGGGTCGGTGCTGTCGCTGAGGAAAAGCGAAACCAGGGCGGTACGGAGGCTGGGGAACCGGATGCGGAGGTTGGAAAGCGCGGGGGGAAGGCGGTGGGCCGGGAGATGGGTAAAGACCCCGAAGGCTATGGCAAGGGTGATCGTGTCGGGGACACCGCGGTAGGTAAAGTCCGTGTCTTCGATCAGGTGATCTTCGGGCAGCGCCCCGGGATCGGTGAGTTCCGTCAGGCGACCGTGGCGCATGAGGGCGAGGGAGGCGTCGGTGCCCCAGTAGTGGCCGGGGTCGAGGTAGGGTACGGCCTTGTGGCCGAGGCGGAGGCTCCCGCAGCCGATGTCGAGGAGGTGGTCCTGCGGGGTCATTCCGGCGGAGAGGAGGGCGGCCATCTGGACGCGGGCCGTCTCGTCCCAGCGGCCGCCGACGATGTCGCGGTGGCGGCCCTTGGCGATGGCCGCGTCATAGAAGCCGGGGGCGAGGTATGGGGAGGAAAGGCGGGTCAGGCCTTGGGATCCTTTTTCGCGGCGGCGGCGGCCTTCATGCGGGCGAGGAGCGCCCTTCTGGGCGTGGTCGGGGCCGCGAAGGGTGCTGCGGGCGCCCTTGGGGTTGCCGGATTTCGAGTAGTCCATGGGGGTCCCTCCGGGGCTTTGGGTCTGCAATGGGGATGCCGGATTCCGGGCGGCGGGGCAAGGGGGTGTGGGAGTGTCCACGGTGGACAAACGCTGGGAGGTGAGCGATTCCAACGGGTTGGGATTTTTTGTTAGGGTGGTGTTAACCTTTCGGAACCCGGGCAGAGCGGCTGATGTTCGGGAGTCGGGCTGAAGCCCGACCTACGGTTAAGGTGCGCTGCGGCGCCGCCTACGACAGCAGGATGCGGGTCGCGATGGCCTCGATGTGGGTGGCGTAATCGGCCTGGCTCCAGCCGCGGTCGAGGCAGAGCGCCTCCCAGTTGCGGATCGACAGGAGCGTCCAGAGGAGGTCCGTGGCCTGGTCGGGGGTGAGGGTCGCGGCGAGGCGGCCCTCGGCGGCGAGCATCGTCACGGCGGCGCGGCAACCCTGGCGCACGTCCTCCATCCGCTCAGACCAGGCGGCGGCGGCCTCGGGGTCGTGGATCGCCTGGTTCATGAGCGCCCGGGCGAGGCCGTGGATTTCCGGGATATAGGCGGCCCAGGCGCGGACCCAGAGGCGGAGGCGTTCCTCGCCCGTCGGTGCGGCGCGGACCGGGGCAAGACGGCCGTCGCGGTCCTTCAGGCGGTCCAGATGCAGGGTGGTGGCGACCAGAAGCTCGGTCCGGGTGCGGAAATGGAGGTAGAGCGCCTGGCGGCTGATCCCGGCGGCGCGGGCCACATCGCCCATGGCGAGGCTTCGAGGATGCGGTCGCGGGTCGAGGAAGAGTCGGTTGACATGGTGTCAAGTGATCCGTAGGAAGGGGCTTCTTGACATTGTGTCAAGCTGGGGCGCCGAGCGCAACCCGTCATCGCAGGAAAGGACGCGGATATGGATCAGATCAGTCGTGTGACGCTGATGGCGGCGGGGGTGGTCAGCCTGGCAATCGGGGTGTCGATCACCTTTGCCACCGGCTGGTTCTATGCAAGCACCGGGGTGAGCCTGCCGCAGGACCCGAGCCTGTTGAGCGAACTGCGGGCGGAAGGAGCGGTGCTGCAGGTGGTGGGGGCCTTCCTGCTGCTGGCGGTCTGGCGGGCGGGCTGGCGGCGCGAGGCGCTGTGGGTGGCAGCGCTGTACTTCGGGGCCTATGGCACGGCGCGGGTCTATTCGGTGGTGGCCTCGGGCTGGCCGGTGAGCGGGATCATTGCGGCGATGGTGGCGGAACTCGCGGTGGCGCTGGTCGCGGGGACGCTGCTTTTGCGGGGTCAGAGGGTCAGAGGGTCTGAGGGGCAGGCGGCTGGACCTGTCCCCCAGGGTTCTGCAGGTGACGTGACCGGCGGTCAGTTCAGGAACACCATCATCAGCCCGGCATTGCCGCCCATCAGCGCCTCGAACTGGCGGAAGCTGGTGCTGTCGATGACGGGGCCCTTCTCGAGGTAGGGCACTCGAACATGCGGCCGAGGTTCAGGCCCTGACCGGCCTCGCCGCGCCAGTAGGGGACAAGGAGGCGGCCCTGCAACAGCGCCTCGCCATCGGCCAGGACGCCAAGCCAGGTGTCGCCGGTGCCGGGGGGCAGCACGAGCCCGAGTGCCGAGGTCTGGCTGTCGTTCGGGATCCATTCGCGGTCGTTGTCGGTCTCGGCCTTGACGGCGGCCCAGAAGCGGCGGTTTTCCGCGATCATCGCCAGGAAATGGTCTTTCGCGGCCTTGGCGCGCGAAGTAGGACGGGTATTCGGGCGGGGGTGTCAGGCCGAAGGCGGCGCGGGTGGCAAGCACGCGGTCGATGCTGGCGGCGGGGTCGTAGGCGAGGATCGTGTTCGCAACGCCGGACAGGACATGGGTGTAGGCGGCCAGCCAGGCGGCATCGGCGGCATCGAAGCGGACGGTCAGGGGCGGGGCGGCGGGGTCACGCTCTTGCCACTGCCAGCCCAGAAGCTGGGGACCGAGGATCGCCAGCGCGTCCTCTTCCGGCTGGCGGCTGCCGTTGAGGTTCACGTCGAACCAGAGGTCGGAGAAGGTGAGTTCGAGGCCGAAGTCTTCACCTTCCGGCAGGGCGGCAAGGGCTGCGCGGGCAGCCGTCATGTCGGCGTCGATGTCAGTGAAAAGCTGGGTGATGACCGCGCCGTTGAAGGGTTCGGGCGCGAGGTTCGGCGGCACGGGCAGGCGCAGGAACGGCAGGCCCAGGGAGTCGCCCGCGTTGCCGGTGACCTGATCCGCCCCGGTGCGCCACTGCGTCTGCAGCGCGCGTTCGACGGCGGACAGGAAGTGAAGGCCGCCGATGGCGAAGAGGTCCTCGAGCGCGGGTTCGGGTTGGGCCTTGAGGCGGGCGAGGGTCGGGGCGATGCCGTTTGCGCCGATTTCCTGGGACAGGGTCTGGGCGGCGACGGGCGAGGCGAGCGTGAGGGCGAGAAGGGAGACGGCGAGACGGCGCATGGGATGCTCCTGAAGATGAACTGAACAACGTTCAAAAACACAATGCGCGCCCGGGGGCGCGCATTCAACAGGTTTGCAGGTGAGGGTTTCCTGACCTAGGCCAGCGACGGGTCGATCCCTTTGCAGGCGGCGACGAGGCCCTTCACGGCGTCGACGGACTTTTCGAACATCGCCTTCTCGGTCGCGTCGAGTTTCACCTCGACCACACGCTCCACCCCACCGGCGCCGATGATGACCGGGACGCCGACGTAGAGGCCGTCGAGGCCATAGGCGCCCTTGACATGGGCAGCGCAGGGGAGGAGGCGTTTCTGGTCCTTGAGGTAGGCTTCGGCCATTTCGACCGCCGAGGCTGCGGGGGCGTAGAAGGCCGAGCCGGTCTTCAGGAGGCCGACGATTTCCGCCCCGCCATCGCGGGTGCGCTGGACGATGGCGTCAAGCTTTTCCTGCGTGGTCCAGCCCATCGCGACGAGGTCGGGCAGGGGAATGCCGCCGACCGTGGAGTAGCGGACGGAGGGCACCATCGTGTCGCCGTGGCCGCCGAGGACGAAGGCGGTGACGTCCTTCATCGAGACGTTGAACTCCACTGCGAGGAAGTGGCGGAAGCGGGCGCTATCGAGGACTCCGGCCATGCCGATGACCTTGTTGTGCGGAAGCCCTGAGAATTCGCGCAGCGCCCAGACCATCGCGTCAAGCGGGTTGGTGATGCAGATCACGAAGGCGTCCGGGCAGTTGGCCTTGATGCCTTCGCCGACCGACTTCATCACCTTGAGGTTGATGCCGAGGAGGTCGTCACGCGACATGCCGGGCTTGCGGGGGACGCCGGCGGTGACGATGCAGACATCGGCGCCCTTCAGATCCTCGTACGAGTTGGTGCCGGTGAGGGAGGCGTCGAAACCTTCAACCGGACCGGACTGCGCGAGGTCCAGCGCCTTGCCCTGTGGCGTGCCCTCGGCAATGTCGAACAGGACGACGTCGCCCAGTTCCTTCAGCGCGAGCAGGTGTGCAAGCGTGCCGCCGATCTGACCGGCACCGATCAGGGCAATCTTGGGTCTGGCCATGGGAGCCTCCTTTGATGAATCGGGCAGAGGCGTAGCCCCTAAATCCGCGTCTGTCCAGCACCGGATGGGATTTTGGTATACAATTGTATGCGGAATTTTGCGGCTTTCGGGGGGCGGCAAAGGGCGTTAGCGGTAACCCTTGCGGAGGGCGCCATGGAAGAGATCGGGTTCTGGATTGCGGCCGTGCTGGCGGCTGCGCTAGTGGGGATGTCAAAGGGCGGCGTTCCGGTTGTGGGCATGCTGGGCGTGCCAGTTCTGGCGCTGGTCATCAATCCGGTCGTGGCGGCGGGGCTTCTGTTGCCGGTCTATGTGGTGTCGGATGTCTTTGGCCTCTGGGCCTACCGCCACGCCTATGACGCCCGGGTTCTGGCAATCATGGTGCCCGGCGCTGTGGTGGGGATCGCTGTCGGCTGGGCCACGGCCAGTGTTGTGCCCGAACCGGCGGTCACGCTGCTGGTGGGACTGATCGGGCTCGCCTTCGCGCTGAACATTCTGTTGCGGAAACCCGTGATCGCTGAACCGAAGCGGGCCGAGGTCGCCCCCGGCCTGTTCTGGGGCGGAGTGGCGGGGTTCACGAGTTTCGTAAGCCATGCGGGCGCACCGCCCTATCAGGTCTATACGTTGCCTTTGGGGATGACAAAGGCGGTCTTCGCCGGGACGACGACGATCGCTTTCGCCATGATCAATGCGGTGAAGCTGGTTCCCTATTATGCGCTGGGGCAGCTGAACCCGGGCAACCTGAAGGTTGCGGCGGTTCTGGCTCTGCCGGCGGTGCTGGCGGTCTTTGCCGGGGTGAAGCTGGTCAAGCTGATGCCGGAAAAGCTCTTCTTCCGGCTTGTCGTCTGGGCGCTGGCGCTGATCTCGCTAAAGTTGATCTGGGACGGCGCGCGCGAGCTGATCTGACCCGGATCTTGCGGCTTAAAGTGCGGACGGGATGCTATTGGCTGTTGGACGTGGCATGATTGTGGAGGAGTGGTCCCAGCCCTTTGTCAACCCCACAGAGGCGCTACGGATGCGCTCTTTGTCGCCATTGAGCCCGGAGAAGCCGATGTTGCCCGACCCCGACACGCTCTATGCCGCCCTTGTCACGCGAGAGGATCGCTTTGACGGGCGGGTGCTGGTCTGCGTGACCTCGACCGGGATTTACTGCCGCCTTGGCTGCTCAGCCCGGACGCCATTGCGGCGGAATGTGGAGTTCCGGGCCTCGGTCGAGGAGTGCGAAGCGCTGGGGTTCAGGGCCTGCAAGCGCTGTCGCCCGGATCAGATGCGCGCGCCACGTGCAGGAAGCTCTTCGTTCACGGCCTCGTAGCCCACGCCCGAGGCCATCAGGCACATCTGCCCGTCGGGCATCGTGACCGTGATGGTCCAGGTGCCGGTGGTGTCTGAAGCGAAGATCTCCATGACGGCGGTTTCGCCCACCAGCCCGACGGCGCGGCGGATTTCGCCGTAGCGCTCTGACAGAAGCGCCGTCACCTGGTCGCGGCCACCGCACTGCGGGGCGGAGAAGGCGATCTGGGTGGCCAGGATCACGCCGCCGAAACCAAGCGAGAGGGCAAGCATGGGGTGGGTCATGGAAGGGCCTTTCCTGTGCTGGAGATGCCGAAAGGCTGCCGCCGGATGCCTGAAAAGCGATTAACGCGGCGCGCGGCAGAGGTTGGCCTTCTTCGCCGCGAAGAGGCGTTCTATTGGGCGATCAGGACGGGCACGCACCGACCTTTTTCGCCGTGCCACACGAGAAGGGCCGATGTTTTGCTGCGATGCGGCAAAATCAGACTTGCGGTTTGTGTCCGATATGTGCTTTCAAGCGCAAGAATATTGCGCGGAGGTGAGTCGTGCTGCGTCCCTGTCGGTCTGTCCTGTACATCCCCGCTTCGAAGGAGCGTGCGCTCGAAAAGGCGCGGGAACTGCCTGCGGACGCGATCATCTTCGATCTGGAAGATGCGGTCGCACCGGAAGAGAAGGCCCGTGCACGGGCGCTGTTGGCGGACGAGTTGCAGCGCGAGGACTTCGGGGGTCGCCTCCGGCTGGTGCGGGTGAACGGGCTAGAGACGCCCTGGGGCGCGGCCGACATGCTGTCCTTTGCTGCCCACCCGGGGGTGGATGCGGTGCTGGTGCCCAAAGTGAACGGGCCAGAGGATCTGGACGCGGTGGCCTGCCGTGTTTCCAAACCCCTGTGGGCCATGCTGGAGACGGCGCGCGGCTGCCTGAACGCCGCCGCGATTGCCGCCCATCCCCGGCTGGAGGGCATGGTGATGGGCACGAACGATCTAGCCAAGGAACTGGGTGCGCGGTCCCGCCCGGACCGGTTGCCGCTTATGTCTGCGCTGGGTCTGTGCGTGCTGGCGGCGCGGGCCGAGGGCAAGGTCATCGTCGACGGTGTCTTCAACGCCTTCAAGGATGAGGCTGGTCTGAAAGGGGAGTGTGAACAGGGCCGCGACATGGGTTTTGACGGCAAGACCCTGATCCATCCGTCGCAACTTGAGGTGGCCAACGCCGTCTTTGCGCCGTCCGAGGACGAGGTGGCGCTGGCCCGGCGTCAGATCGCCGCCTATGCCGAGGCACGGGCCAGGGGCGAAGGCGTTGCAGTGGTCGATGGCCGGATCGTGGAAAACCTGCATGTGGCCACCGCGAAGGCTCTGATCGAAAAGGCCGAAGTGATTGCCGCCCAGCCAATTGCAGCGGGGGCGATTTAGCGCCAAGGTGGCGCCGCAACCGTTCGGAGGGCAGCAATGACACTGATTGTTCTGGGGCTGGCGCTGTGGTGGGGCGCGCATCTGTTCAAGCGGCTGTCCCCCGCCCGCCGTGCGGCCATGGGTGACGGCGGCAAAGGGTTGGTGGCCCTACTGGTATTGCTAAGCGTGGTCTTGATGGTCATCGGCTATCGCGGCAGCGAGTGGTTGGGGGTCGAGGGGGCCGAGCATGTGGATCTGTGGTATCCGCCTGCCTTCCTGACCCATGTGAACAACCTACTGATGTTGTTCGCCTTTTATCTTTACGCGGCCAGCGGCATGAAGACGCGGATCACGCGGGTCATCCGGCATCCGCAGCTGACGGCGGTGAAAACCTGGGCGGTGGCGCATCTTTTGGTCAACGGGGATGTGGCCAGCGTGGTGCTGTTCGGCGGTATCCTTGCCTGGGCGGTCGTGGCGGTCATCATGATCAACCGGGTCGAGCCACGCGGGCCGCTGCCAGTGCCCGCGCCAATGGGCAAGGAGATCGGCGCGGTCGTGGGCTCTGTGGTTGTGATGGGTGTGGTGATGATGATTCACAACTGGCTGGGGGTACAGCCCTGGGGCTGAGGTCGTACTGGGTGCCAGCCCCCGGACTCCCGGGATAATTGGAGAAGAGAAAGACAATTATATGCGACTTTTCTGAGGTTTGGGGAAGATGAAGCTTTACCGGTTCCTGAGTGCGGATGACACCTCGGCCTTCTGTCACAAGGTGACGGCGGCCCTGAACAAGGGGTGGGAGCTGCATGGCTCTCCCACCTATGCCTTCGACGCGGCCAATGGCGTGATGCGCTGCGGGCAAGCGGTGGTGAAAGAAACACCGGGCGAGTATCACCCGGACCTGAAGCTGGGCGAGCAATGAAGACGAACCCGGGCCGGTTCTTCGAGGATTACACTCTGGGCCAGGTCATCCGGCATGCAGTGCCAAGGACGGTGGGGGCTGGGGAGCGGGCGCTTTACCATGCGCTTTATCCGCAGCGGGGGGCCGTCCATTCCTCGGATGAATTCGCGCGGGGCGTGGGGCTGCAGGAAAGCCCGCTGGATGACCTGATTGCCTTCCACACGGTCTTCGGCAAGACGGTGCCCGACATCAGCCTGAACGCGGTGGCAAACCTTGGCTATGCCGAGGGTCGTTGGCTGATGCCGGTCTGGCCGGGGGATACATTGCGGTCGGAGAGCGAGGTGATCGGGCTGAAGGAGACCTCCAGCGGCGCGACTGGGGTGGTCTGGGTCCGGACAAAAGGCATCAACCAGCGCGGCGACGTGGTGCTGGAGTACGTCCGCTGGGTCCTGGTCCGCAAGCGGCGTCGTGAGGTGATGGTGCCGGTGTCCGTGCCGGAACTGGCGGCTTCGGTTGCGCCGGGCGCGTTGGTTGTGCCGGAGGGTCTGGACTTTTCGGGCTATGATTTCGGGCTGGCGGGGGAGCCGCATCGCTGGGGCGACTACGCGCTGGGCGAAGTGATCGATCACGTCGATGCAGTGACGGTCGAGGAGGCCGAGCACATGCTGGCCACGCGATTGTGGCAGAACACGGCGAAGGTGCATTTCGATGTGACCCAGCGCGAAGATGGCAGGCGATTGATTTATGGTGGCCATGTCATCAGTCTGGCGCGGGCCTTGTCATTCAACGGCTTGGCCAATGCGCAAATGCTGGTCGCCCTAAACGCTGGCGCGCATGTGAACCCCTGTTTCGCAGGCGATACCGTGCGGGCCTGGTCTGAAGTGCTGGACCGGGCCGAGACGTCCGTGCCGTCGATCGGTGCGCTGCGGTTGCGGCTGGTGGCGACGCGGGGCGAGGCCGGGCAGTTGCGGGGCGACGACGGTAAATACCTGCCCGAGGTTCTGTTGGACCTGGACTACTGGGCCCTCATTCCCCGCTAGGGATTGCGGAAATCACGAGATTTTGTGTGTCAGGGCTTTAGCCCCGCGCCCGCTTGTGTCAGAATCACCCGCATAACAATAAACGAGGCAGTATCATGCGGATCATCGCAGGCGTGTTGGTAGTGGCTATGTCGGCAGGCATGGCCGGGGCACAGGGGTTCGAGCTTCTGGGCGGGGCCAAGCTGGAATACAAGCACAAGGAAGAGGGCGGTCGGTCGAATGCCTATCTCTCGGGCTATATCGAGGGCGAGGCGATGGGGCTCTACCTCGGCATCTGGGGGCAGGTTGCCAGCAGCGACCTGCTGGACGAGGTCGATCTCTATGTTGGTTACCGAAATGAGACGGCCGGCGGTTTGAGCTATGACATCGGCTACACGCGCTATTACTATCCGAACGATGGTGGCGAGTGCTGTGGAGAATACACGCTGGCGCTTGGCATGCCGTTGGGGCCGGTCGAAGGAAAGCTGGATCTGGCGCATGACCCGCAATCCGACCTGAACAACATCTATCTGGGCGGAGCCTGGGCGGCGACGTCGGCGTTCGAGGTGTCAGGTCAGTTCGGCGTCTACCAGGTCGAAGGCTTTGACAGCGAGCGGGAATGGGACTTGGGCGCGACCTATGCATTGAGTGACACCACGGCTGTCGATTTCCGCTACTATGACGGATCTGAGTATGCCGACAGCCATTTCGGACTGGCCGTGACCTGGGATGCGTCGCTTCTGGGGCGTTGAGGGAAGCCGTGTGATCACGGTTTTGAAAACCGTGATCACAAACCGCAGAAACTTGCACAGATAGCGGAAACATCTTGCATCTGCGGCATTCTCTCGCGTGACACGGAGGAAAAGCACGCTATTGAAGAGGTCGAACGATAGCCGTGTACGGGGCGCGCCTGCCCCTTGCCGCCAGACGTGAGGGACCAACCCATGGCAGAGACGAAGCGCGTCGAGCGCCCCCTGTCGCCGCATCTTCAGATTTACCGCTGGCAAGTGCCGATGCTGACCTCGATCCTGACCCGGATCACGGGGAACGGGCTGATCGTCGGCGTCCTTTTGGCGGTCTGGTGGCTTTTGGCTGCCGCGACTTCGGATGACTACTTCGCGGTGGCCAATGCAGTCGCGACGAGCTGGTTTGGCGATCTGGTGTTCACTGGTGCGCTTTGGGCTGTGTGGTACCACTATCTCGCCGGGCTGCGGCATCTGATCTACGACGCGGGCAAGGGTCTGGACATCCCCACGGCGGAAAAGCTGGGCTGGGCTTGCATCATCGGCTCGGTCGTCTTGACCGCCATCACCATTCTTCTCGTGCAGTGAGGCCGACATGCGCTATCTGACCGCCCGCAAACGCGCCGAGGGCCGGGGGGCCGCCCATCACGGCACGGACCATCACTGGTCGATGACGGTCTCGTCGGTCGGGCTGGCCTTCCTCGTGCCGGTCTGGCTGTACATCTTCGGCTCTGCCCTTGGTGGTACTCGGGAGGAAGTGTTGGCCACCTTCGCCAAGCCGTTTCCGGCGATCCTGACGGCCGTGCTGCTGGTCGTTGGCATGCGCCACTTTGCAATGGGCGCAACGACGATGATCGAGGACTATGCCCGGGGAACCAACCGCAAGCTTCTGATTATCGCGGCGATTTCGCTGTCGTGGCTGGTGGCTGCGACCGGCGTATTTGCTCTCGCGCGGATCGCATTGTAGGTCACCTATGTCGGAATACACCGATTACTTCATCTACCGGACCGACGCGCAGGAGGTCGAGGAACTGCGAAGCGAGGTCGCGGACCTGGTTCGGTCCGGCATGATCATCTCGGGGCCGTATTCCGACGGGACGATGGGTGCAGACGCGCTGGGGGCGCAGCTGAGGCAACCGGGGCCGGCCTGGGTCGCGCTGCTGACGCCCACGGCGTTCGACAAGCTTGCGGCGACGCCGGTGGCGCAGATTTATGTGCTGGAGGATTTCGCGTCCTGGCGTCTGGATGTCCGATGCGAAAACACGGTTGACGTGTTCCAGTTCGGCACTGACGACAACTATGCTCTGGAGTGGTTCGGCTACAATTTCTCGGCCCCCTTCGTGACGGGTGCGATCGAACCGGCGACGCTTGATCGTCTGGCCGGATGCTTCGCCGTCCCGTCCGAAGCGCTTGGCCCGGTGCTGGCCTACGGGAAGGTGTGGGATTTCCTGACCCTCACCGGTGCGCCATCTGTGCAGATGCTGGACCAGAGCATTGCTCTTTTTGATCTCGAGGCGACGGCTCCGGCCAAGGTCGTCTTCGACTGGGAACTTTGGTGAACTGGAAGGCCGCGATGACTGCTTATCCATATGAGACGCATGATTATGACGTGGTGGTCGTGGGGGCTGGTGGCGCGGGCCTGCGGGCCACGCTGGGCATGGCCGAACAGGGCCTGCGCACGGCTTGCGTGACGAAGGTCTTCCCGACGCGCAGCCACACGGTTGCTGCACAGGGCGGCATTGCCGCCAGCCTTGGCAACATGGGCCCGGACAGCTGGCAGTGGCATATGTACGACACCGTCAAGGGGTCGGACTGGCTGGGCGATACCGACGCGATGGAGTATCTGGCGCGTGAGGCGCCGAAGGCGGTCTACGAGCTGGAGCATTACGGCGTGCCCTTCAGCCGCACGGAAGACGGCAAGATCTACCAGCGCCCCTTTGGTGGCCACACGACCGAGTTCGGCGAAGGCCCGCCGGTCCAGCGCACCTGCGCGGCGGCGGACAGGACGGGGCATGCAATCCTGCATACGCTTTATGGCCAGTCGCTGAAGAACAACGCCGAGTTCTACATCGAATACTTCGCGCTGGATCTGATCATCACCGACGGCGCGTGCACCGGAGTCGTCGCCTGGAAGCTGGATGACGGGACGATCCATGTCTTCAACGCGAAAATGGTCGTCCTGGCGACCGGCGGCTATGGCCGGGCCTATTTCAGCGCGACCTCGGCGCATACCTGCACCGGTGACGGCGGGGGAATGGTGGCGCGGGCGGGCCTGCCGCTGCAGGACATGGAGTTCGTGCAGTTCCACCCGACGGGAATCTATGGCTCGGGCTGTTTGATCACCGAAGGCGCACGAGGCGAGGGCGGGTATCTCACCAACGCCAATGGCGAGCGGTTCATGGAACGCTATGCGCCGCACTACAAAGATCTTGCGCCCCGCGACTATGTCAGCCGCTGCATGACGCTGGAGATCCGAGAAGGCCGGGGCGTGGGCGCGAACGGCGACCATATTCACCTGAACCTGAGCCACCTGCCGCGCGAGTCGCTGGAGGTTCGCCTGCCGGGGATCACTGAATCCGCCCGCATCTTTGCAGGGGTAGACCTGCACAAGGAGCCGATCCCGGTTCTGCCGACCGTGCATTACAACATGGGCGGCATTCCCACGAATTATTGGGGCGAGGTGCTGAACCCGACCAAGGACAGCCCGGATGCGATCTTCCCGGGCCTGATGGCGGTAGGTGAGGCGGGTTGTGCTAGCGTGCATGGGGCGAACCGGCTGGGGTCGAATTCGCTGATTGACCTCGTGGTGTTTGGTCGCGCGGCGGCGATCCGAGCTGGTCAGGTGGTGGACCGGGGGGCATCCGTCCCGGCCACCAACAAGACCGAGGTCGACAAGGCGCTGGACCGCTTTGACGCCTTCCGCCATGCCAAGGGCAATGTCCCAACGGCCCAGCTGCGGCTGGAGATGCAGAAGACCATGCAGTCGGACGCCGCCGTATTCCGGGCTGAGGAAACGCTTGCCGCAGGCGAAAAGAAGATGACCTCGATTGCCGCCAAGATGGACGATCTGTCGGTCACTGACCGCAGCTTGATCTGGAACAGTGACCTAATGGAGACGCTGGAACTGGCCAATCTGATGCCGAATGCGCTGGCCACGATCTATGGTGCGCATGCCCGGACCGAAAGCCGCGGGGCGCATGCGCATGAGGACCACCCCCACCGCGACGATGCCAACTGGCGCAAGCATTCGCTGGCCTGGATCGACGGCGCAAAGGTCACGCTTGACTACCGGCCCGTCCACACCGACCCTCTGACAACCGAGGCGCAGGGGGGCATTCCTCTGAAGAAGATCGCCCCGGCGGAAAGGAAGTTCTGAGAATGACATGTGTTCAGAAGTTTGGCACTCGGGGTCTGGTGCTGACCGGCCTTTTGGGCCTTCTGGCCGCCTGCGTCAGCAGCTTGGAACCCCTGAACGATGAGATACGAACCGCCTGCATCAACGAAGCGGGGATCACGGGCTCATATTCGGTGACCGCGACGCTGATGGGCGATCGGATGACCTATGTCGTCGGCCCCGGCACGGGCACCAGGCAGGCGCAGACCGACATCGCCAATGCCTGCATCCAGCGCAGGCTGGGGGCTGGCGCAGCGGTCGCCGCTGCCCCGGTCGCCTCCCGTCCCGCCCCCGCCGTTGGTTCGCAATGCGTGGCGGGCGGAGGTTCTTTGCAGGGCGGGGCAGGGTATTGCTGACCGCTGGCCGCCTTGTCCTGCTGCTTGCCGTACCGGCCCTGTCGGCCTGCGACCCGCAGGTCTTTGCTGACAAGGCGCTGCGGCGGACGGCAGAGACGGTGGTCTTCCCGGTGGTCAATATCGACATGCCGGCAGATCCGGCGCGGGCGGCTACTGACTGCATTTTGACAGAGGCTTCGTCCGATGAGTTGCGGCTGCTGGCGCGTGACGTCGGGGTCGAAGCTGGAACCTCGACCAAGGCCACGATCCGCAGCATTGCGCTGCGGCCCGGCGCGCAGGCCTGCTTTGCGGCGGCGGGCGTGCCGCCGATACGGTGACGCGATGAAACGCTGGACGCTTCTGCTGCTGACGTTGTCCGCCTGCGGACCGATCAGCATGGAAACGGCCGAACGGCAGTGTTTCGACCGCGCGCGGCTGGCACAGCAGCCACGGGGCGAAGTGATCCTAGGCATGTCGTCGGGCGGCAAGACCGCAGCCGGGATCGAGCTTGACATCAGCAGTGACTACCTCTTGGGGCGCGATCCGTCCGAGGTCTTCGAAAGCTGCGTCATGCAGAAGACCGGGCAGATGCCGTCGCGGTCGTTCATGCAGATGCCGGGATGGAAAGGCTGAGGATGGCCGAGCTGCCCGCGATGCAGCTGTTTCGGGACGTGCCCGTGGTTCCCGTGCCAAGGGCGCGCGGGATGGTGGCCATGGGCGGGCCGATCTGGCCGGACTTCGACACGCAGGTCGCGGCACGGCATTGCCGCGATGGCGCGCCGTGCGACCGTGCCCCACGCAGGCCAGCAAGGACGCGGAAGCTGGAAGAGCCAGCGGTCTGGGGCGGCTATTTGGTGCGGCAGTTCGGCCATCTGATCAGCGAACATCTGACCCGGCTGCCGCAATCGCTGCGTGATCGTCCGGACGATGTCTATCTGTTCACTGTGCAGCATGACGATTTGTTCCGGGCCTTGCCGGGCTATATCTGGGAGCTTCTGGACTGGTATGGCGTCCGTCGCGATCAGGTCAGGATCGTTAAGCGCGCTTGGCTTGTCGGAGAGTTGCGGGTCGCGGCACAAGGGGAAATGCTGGGTGGCATCCCGACCTGCACGCCGTTCCTGGAGCTTCTGGAAGAAACGGCCAGACGCAATCGCTTGGTGCCAGAACCACATGACGTTGTTTTCGTGACCCGGGCGGGGCTGGTTCCGGCCGGTCGCGGCGGGCATGCGGGGGAAGCGTATCTGTGCGCTCTGCTGGAAGCGCAAGGGGTTAAAGTCGTCGATCCGGGGAAACTTTCCGTTCAGCGGCAGATGGAGCTTTATGCCGGGGCCAAAGCCTTGGTCTTTGCCGAGGGTTCGGCCCTGCATGGCCGCTGCGTTCTTGGACGGATCGAGCAGGAGATCCATGTGCTGCGCCGCCGGTCGATGCGGAATACGGCGCGCTCGCTTCTGTCGCCGCGTTGCAGCCAGTTGGTCTATCATCAGGTTCTGGCCGGTCGTCTTGGAACCGAGACCGACCGCCGCGGCAGCCGACAGGATCTTGAAGTTGCCCTCTATGACCCAGAGGTCCTGTTCGCAGTCTTTGCCCAGTTGGGCATCGACCTGCGCCCCGTGTGGCAAGACGAGGCCTATCGCGCTGCTGTGCGGTCGGACCTTGCCGCCTGGGTGGCGCGCATTCCGACCTCGGCCAAACAGCGAGGCGAGAACCTTGCGATGCTGGCCGACCTTGGTTTTGCCTCCGATTTCCTGCCGGAAAGCCCGGCCCCGATCCCAGCGACAATGCCCGACCTGAAAGGACAGACCGATGGTCCAGTTCACCCTGCCGAAGAATTCGAAGATCCGCACTGGCAAGACCTGGCCGAGGCCCGAGGGCAAGAACGTGCGGAAGTTCCAGATCTACCGCTGGAACCCTGATGACGGGGAAAACCCGCGCGTCGACACCTATTTCGTCGACATGGACACCTGCGGCCCGATGGTCCTGGATGCGCTGATCAAGATCAAGACCGAAATCGACCCCACGCTGACCTTCCGCCGGTCTTGCCGCGAGGGTATCTGCGGGTCCTGCGCGATGAACATCGACGGGATCAACACGCTGGCCTGCATCTATGGGTTGGACGAGATCAAGGGCGATGTGAAGATCTACCCGCTGCCGCATATGGCGGTGATCAAGGACCTGATCCCGGACCTGACGCATTTCTACGCCCAGCATGCCAGCATCATGCCGTGGCTGGAGACGAAGACGAACCGCCCGGCCAAGGAGTGGAGGCAGTCGATCGAGGACCGGAAGAAGCTCGACGGGTTGTACGAGTGCGTGATGTGCGCGTCGTGTTCGACCTCGTGCCCGAGCTACTGGTGGAACTCGGACCGCTATCTGGGACCGGCGGCGCTGCTGCACGCCTATCGCTGGATCATCGACTCGCGCGATGAAGCGACCGGCGAGCGGCTGGACCAGCTGGAGGACCCGTTCAAGCTGTACCGCTGCCACACGATCATGAACTGCGCCAAGACCTGCCCCAAGGGGTTGAACCCGGCCAAGGCGATTGCCGAGATCAAGAAGATGATGGTGGAGCGGGTGGTCTGAGGTGCTCTGCCTGAAGTCCCAGTCGAGATAGACCATGCCGTTCGTCATTCTGGCCATTGTCGTGATTGCTGGGATTGTTCTGCTTGCGGGGCGCGGTAGGCTGTCAAATCGCAAGTGCAAATGGCGCAAGGAGGGGTTGCGCCATGGCACCTCTTCAACGCGCTGGCTGTGCATGACCTGTCGCGCCGAGGCCTTCACCTGGGACGCGCTGCCCCCGAAGGAATGCAAGAGGGACGTGCGTCCGACCCAGCTTTAGGTGTTGCATCCGGATCGACACCACAAAAGGTCAGCGAGATGAAACTAAACCTGCCCCAGCATCCTGTCCCCTACGATGGCCCTGCACGCAAGGCGGTCTCTCCGGTGATCTGCTATCCAGTCGATGACCTGGCTCCCCCCGATCTTGCCGCCTACCGCTCGGCACGGGAGGGGTGGAGCCTTCAGTCCGAAGTGCTGGTGCCACCGCGTGAGGCCAGAAGTTTCGAGGTGCCTGCGGGGCATTTCTTCCGGATCGTCAGTGTCGAGGGGCCGCAGGTTGGTGACCTGAACCTGTTCGCGAAGGACAACCTGGGGGAACGGTTCTTTTCCGGCAAGACCCGCGCCCTGCACGGGACGCATCTGTCGACAGGGGACCGGATGTGGTCTTGCCTGCCGTACCTGCGGCCGATGGCGACGATCACCGACGACACGTTGGACTGGTACGGGTTCGATGCCTTTGGCGGGTCAGTCCACGACGTGATCGGCACGCGCTGCGATCCTTATACCCATGCGCTTCTGTCCGGGGGTGAACAGTATCACCATTGCTGCCATTCCAACCTGACGCGGGCCGTCGCCGACCACTGGGGCCTGCCAGTCAAGGCGGCGGAGCTGCATGTGCATGACGTGCTGAACGTCTTCATGTGCACCGGGTTCACGCGGGACACGGGGCAGTATTTCATGAAGGCCTCCCCAGTCCGGCCAGGGGATTATCTGGAGTTCATGGCGGAGATCGATCTGCTGGGGGTGCTATCGGCCTGCCCCGGCGGGGATTGCTCATCCGAGCATTCCTCGGACGTGGCGGTGTGTCATCCGCTTATGGTGCAGGTGTTCAAGCCTTTGGCCCCGCCAGTGGGCTGGGTGCCGTCAGGGCCGAACGCGTACGACCGAAGCCACGGTCAGGAATAGCGTTCCACCGTCGCGGCCTGGGCGTCGTCGTAGCGGTCGCCCCAGGCCCAGCCGACGGGGAGGAGGCGGTCGATCTCTGCCCGGTCGTCGTCGGTAAGGTCGATCTCGGGGGCCATGGACCAGGCGTGCAGGTGCTCTGCGGTTCGCGTACCGGGGATCGGGATCACGTGAGGTGCGCGGTCCAGAACCCAGGCGAGGGCAAGGGCGGCGGGGGTGAAACCGCGGGATTCGGCCATGAGGTGGAAGGCGTTAAGCCTCGCCCGGTTGGTCGGCCAGTTTTCCGGATAGAACCGGGGAATGCGGGTGCGGAATTCGCCCGGGGCAAAGGTTGCGGGGTCCGCCATCGGCGTGCCAAAGACGCCACGTGCCAGCGGCGAAAAGGGGACGAAGGCCACTCCAAGCTGGGCGCAACGCTGGATCAGGCCCAGTTCGGGCTGGCGGGTCCAGAGCGAGTATTCATTCTGCACGGCCATTACCGGGTGCACTGCATGGGCGCGCTCCAGCGTGTAAGGGCCGATTTCGGACAGGCCGTAGCCCAGGATTTTGCCTTCCTCGACAAAGCGTTGCATGGTGCCTGCCAGATCCTCGGCCGGGATTTGCGGGTCATGACGGTGGGCGTAGAAGAGGGTGACGTGGTCCACGCCAAGCCGCTGCAGTGAGCCTTCCAGTTCCGAGCGCAGATGTTCGGGCCGGTTGTCGATGCGGCGGTCGGGATCGGCGGAAAACGCCGCCTTGGTCGCGATGTGGGGGCGGTGGCCGGACCGCCTGAGCCATGTGCCTATGATCGTTTCGCTGATGCCCTCGCCATAGCGATTGGCGGTATCAAGGAAAGTGATCCCGGCGTCCCAGGCGGCGTCGAGTGTTCGCAAGGAGTCGGCCTCGGTCGTCGGTCCGAAGATGCCACCGAAGGACAGGCAGCCAAGGCCCAGCGCCGAGACCTTTGGGCCATTTCTGCCAAGTTGCCGTTGCCGCATCGCCGTCTCCTGCTGTTTGCCGGCAGGAGACGAGAGCGGGCGGGAATGGTCAAGGGTTGATGAAATGCAGGCCCTGGAACCTTGAGCGCAGGGCCTTGGTGCGAGGCGCGACGGTTTCAGGGGCGTTCGACCACAGGCCCTCGGCAATCAGGGTGGCCAGTGCGGGGGCATCGGCGGGGGTGACGCCACGGCGGACGAGTTCGGGGGTGCCGATGCGCAGGCCGTTCATGTCGCCGGGGACTTCGGGGATTGGCAGGCCGATGCCACAGGCCAGGAACCCGGCCTTCCGCAAGGTCTTCGAGGCGGCCTGTCCGCCGCCGAAGGACCTTGCCTCGATGGCAAACTGGTGCGAGGTGGTGAACCCGCGATCAGCGGCAAAGACTGGTAGGCCAAGCTGGCTGAGTTCGGTCGCGAGGGCCTTGGCCAGGTCTACCATCGCTCTGGCGTAACGAGCGCCATGATCGCGCCAGTCCAGAAGCGTATAGGCCAGGGCCGCCGACTTCGCGGCGTCGAAATTGGCGGTGAGGCCAGGGAAGGCGATAGCGTCCAGCCGCTCGGCGATGGCGGCATCGTTGGTGACGATCAGGCCCCCGGCGGGGCCGCCGAGGGATTTGTAGGTCGACATCGTCATTAGATGCGCGCCTTCGGAGAGGGGATTGGCCCAGCTCCCCCCGGCGATGATCCCGCACTGGTGGGCGGCATCAAAGAGAACTTTTGCCCCGACCTGATCTGCGATCTTGCGGACTTCGGCCACCGGATGCGGAAAGAGGTTCAGACTGCCGCCGACCGTGATGATCTTCGGCCGCACGGCGTGGGCAAGGTCGTGTAGCGTCGCCAGATCAAGGGTATAGCCATCGGCGTCAATTGGGGCGGCGTGGGTGGTCAAACCGTACAGCCCCGCGCAACCGGCCTTGTGGTGGGTGACGTGGCCGCCAATGGTGCCAGGGGGCGCGATGATGCTGTCGCCGGGTTTGGCCAGCGCCATGAAGCCGTAGAGGTTCGCCAGCGCTCCTGACCCGACGCGGATTTCGGCATACTTTGCATGGAAGATCTCGGCCGCGAGTTCAGCGGCGATGCATTCGATCTCTTCAATCGCCTCGAGCCCCATCTCGTATTTGTCGCCAGGATAGCCAAGGGATGGCCGCGACCCGATGCCAGAGGCAAGCGCCGCCTCGGCCCGGGGGTTCATCACATTGGTCGCAGGGTTCAGGTTGAAGCAGTCCCGATCGTGAATTTCGCGATTGCGGTCAATAAGTTCGTTCAGGCGGTGAGCGACTGCGGCGGCAGGTTTCCCCGTCTCTGTGGCAAGACGCTGAATGTAGGTCTCGCAGGCAGCGGGCACCCAGGGGCGGGGGGCAAGGTGAGGCATGGCGATCTCCGGTCACGTCCAGCAACTTGACCTGGCGGCCGCGACTTTCGCAAGCTGGAAGCGGTCACTTGGTGACGACGGGCAAACCCCGAGCGATCCAGCCTGGTCCGTAAGGCGAGCCGAGCATGCCTTCCGGCACGTTGATGATTTGGGAGAAGCCGCTTTCGGTCAGCAACTTGGCCAAGCGGGCAGAGCGGACGCCGCGCGCGCAAATCAGGGCAATCGGGCGGCCGCGATCGCCGCCTGCAAGCCCGCTGAGTTGGTCGATGAAGTCCTCGTGGCGCATGTCCAGACGGTGCGCGCCCTCACCGCTGCCGGTCGCCCTCCATTCGTCGGGACGACGGATGTCAATGAGAAGGATCGCGCCGGACTTGGCCTCACGGTGGGCTGCGGCAGGATCAAGGCTCGGGCCAGCGTAGGCCGGAGGCAGGTAAGAATAACTGACGACCGCCGCGCCGATTGCAGCTGCAGAGAAGAACAGTACGGTTCGGCGTTGCAGCATCGCGAACATCCTTGGTCGTTCACGAAACGATAGCCTGAACGGGCGCAGGCACAACTGACGTTTCCGCAACTCGGGACTTAGCCGAAAGCGGAGGTCAATGCGATCTCGACCATTGCGCCGAAGCTGCGTTCGCGCTGATCTGAGGGTAGGGAAGCCCCGGTCATGATATGGTCCGAGACAGTGAGCACCGCCAACGCGCGGGCCTTGTGGCGGGCAGCGACCACATAAAGCTCTGCCGCTTCCATTTCCACGCCAAGACAACCGTGGCGGAGGAGTTCATTGGAGAGGTCAGGGCGTTCGTCGTAGAAGGTGTCGGACGAATAAATGCCGCCGACATGGACAGGGATGCCGATGGCCGTGGCAGCCGCGTAAGCCTTTGACAGAAGGGTGAAATCAGCGCAGGGCGCGAAGTTGAGTTCCTTGAAGATGGTGCGCGAGGGCGATCCGACGGTGGAGGCCGTCTGCGCCAGGATCACGTCGCGCACCTTGACATGTTCGGGCAGTGCCCCAGCCGACCCGATGCGGATCAGGGTCTTCGCGCCATAGTCGCGGATCAGTTCGTTTGCGTAGATCGACAGCGAAGGCATCCCCATGCCGGACCCGTGAATAGTGACGCGGTGGCCGCGCCACATGCCGGTGTAGCCAAGCATCCCTCGCACTTCGTTCACCAGAACGGCGTCCTGCAGGAAGGTTTGTGCGGCCCAGCGGGCGCGGTAGGGGTCGCCGGGCAAAAGCACGGTTTCGGCAATTTCACCTGGCTTGGCGCCGATATGGACGGTCATGATTCCCCCGTTCAAGATCAAGGTTAATACCCTGATTTTGCGTGATTTATGGCTTCTGCCTTCTATCTGCCTTGTGTCTGGCCTCCGTTTGGCACAGCGTAAGGCATTCGCTGCATTAACCCGGCGCATGGGGGCGTTGGCAAGAGGGTCAGTCGACGGTTGCGAGGGAAGCTGTGGCACGATCCCATGTCATGCGGAAGGTGCCGGGTTTGGGTTGGTTCAAGAGTTCGCCTGCAATGGTGACCTGCAGGAGCTGGCGGTCGCCGTCAGGTACCAGCGACCAGTCAAGCGCCACCAGGCTGTGCTGGGCTTCGCCGACAAAGACGTTGACCTCGCAGCCGATTTCGTCGCCGCAGAACATGCGAGGTCCGGTTGAGCAAGAAAGCTTGCGGCTGTCGAGGATCAGGGCCGGGTCCTCAGGCCCGAACAGAAAGGCCTGCATAATTGCGCCGTCAGGCTGGGTCAGCGTGCCGCCCTGCGCCTGGCAGGCGCTGGCGTGGTGCTTGAGCAACGTTTGCAGGGCGGCTGGCAAGGTGGGGTCGGCCAGCGCCGGGCCGGACAGTAGGGTCAAAAGCGCGGCCGTGCGGATCATTGCAGGACCCATTCGGATCCGGACCACAGGAAACGTACGGTTTCGCCTGCGTCGTTCGGAGCGGTCAGGTAGGTCGTACCGTCTTCGATCACCACCTCCCAGCTGCGCAGCATCAGCGAGCCAAGAGTGCCGTCGATCAGGGTTTCCACGCCACAGCCTTGTGTGCCGCAGTAAAGGCCGTAGCTGTCGGAACAGGCAAAGCCTGCGGCATCAAGCATCCAGTCCTGGGTGCCATCGCCATTCAGGTCGCGCTGGATGACAGTCCCGGGCGCGACCGAGAATTCGCCCTCGCAGTACGAGCTGGCTTCCTCGATCATGTTTTCGAATTCGGCTGGCCAGGAGAGTTCCTGTGCGGCGGCGGGTAGCGCAGTGAGGGACAATAGCAGGGCAAGTCGCAGCATGAGGATCCTTTCCAAACGTCTTGCCCGGGGTAGGTCAAGGCGGGCCCTGCGGAAAGGCTGGAAAACCTGATGGATCTAGCTATTCGGCGGCCAACGGAGCGGGGTCGGCAAGCGCGACCAAGTCCAGCATGATCCGGTTCAATTGGAAGTCCTTGGGTGTGTAGACTTTGGCGACCCCCATGGCGGTCAGGGTCTGCGCGTCGTCTTCCGGGATGATCCCTCCAACGACCAGGGGCTGGGTGAGGTGCGCCTCGCGCATGAGGTCCAGCATTTCACGGATCAAAGGGATGTGGCTGCCCGAGAGGATCGACAGGCCAATGACGTCAGGTTGCTTTTCGGCAGCGGCAGCGACGATTTCCTGGGGAGTCAGGCGGATGCCGTCATAAGTGATCTCGATCCCGCAGTCGCGGGCACGGGCGGCGATCTGTTCTGCTCCATTCGAGTGGCCGTCGAGGCCGGGCTTGCCGAGGAGGAGGCGGAGCGGCCGGCCAAGCTTGGTGGCGACGGCAGCGACGGCGTCGCGGACGGGTTCCAGCCCTTCGGTGCGGTTGGAGGGGTGTTGGCTGACGCCGGTCGGCGCGCGGTATTCTCCGTAAAGCGCGCGCATGGCACCGCCCCATTCGCCAGTGGTGACGCCGGCTTTGGCGCAAAGGATGGAGGCGGGCATGATGTTTTCGCCGGTTTGCGCGGCCTGGCGGAGGGCTGACAGGGCTTCTGCGACTTTGGCGGGGTCGCGGGTGGCGCGCCACTCAGCAAGGCGGGCGCATTGGTCGGCCTCGGCCTTGGGGTCGGCCTGCATGATCGCGCCTTCGCCGGTGGCGAGGGGCGAGGGTTCCGTGGTGGTGAACTTGTTGACGCCGACGACGGTGGTCGCGCCGGATTCGATGCGGGCCAGGCGTTCGGCGTTGGCCTCGACCAAGCGGCCCTTCATGTAGGCGATGGCGGCCACGGCCCCGCCCATCGCGTCGATATGGGCGAGTTCTTCGAGTGCGCCTTGCTTGAGGCTTTCGACCTTGCGGTCGATGGCGGGGTTGCCATCGAAAAGATCGTCGTATTCCAGAAGGTCAGTCTCGTAGGCGAGGATCTGCTGCATCCGCAGCGACCATTGCTGGTCGAAGGGGCGGGGGAGACCGAGCGCCTCGTTCCAGGCGGGGAGTTGCACGGCGCGGGCGCGGGCGTTCTTGGAGAGCGTCACGGCCAGCATCTCGATCAGGATGCGGTAGACGTTGTTTTCCGGCTGCTGTTCGGTCAGGCCGAGCGAGTTGACCTGGACGCCATAGCGGAAGCGGCGGTACTTGGCGTCGGTGATGCCGTAGCGGGATTCGAGGAGTTCGTCCCAGAGGGCCGTGAAGGCGCGCATCTTGCAGAGCTCGGTCACGAAGCGGATGCCGGCATTTACAAAAAACGACATTCTGCCCGCCATTGCGGGGAAATCCTCGGCCGGGACTTTCACTTTCAGATCATCAAGGACGGCGCAGGCGGTTGCGAGGGCGAAGGCCAGTTCCTGCTCTGGCGTGGCCCCGGCCTCTTGCAGGTGGTAGCTGCAGACGTTCATTGGGTTCCACTTGGGCAGGTGTTTGCCCGTATAGGCCGCGACGTCGGTGATGAGGCGGAGCGAGGGCTGCGGCGGCAGGATGTAGGTGCCGCGGCTGAGATACTCCTTGATGATGTCGTTCTGCACGGTCCCTTGCAGGGCCGCGATGTCGGCGCCCTGTTCCTCGGCCACGGCGATGTAGAGCGCGAGGAGCCAGGGGGCGGTGGCGTTGATCGTCATCGAGGTGTTCATCTGTTCGAGCGGGATGTTCGCGAACAGGGTGCGCATGTCGCCGAGGTGCGCGACGGGGACGCCAACCTTGCCGACCTCGCCCCGTGACCGGGGGTCGTCGCTGTCGTAGCCGGTCTGGGTCGGCAGGTCGAAAGCGACGGAAAGGCCGGTCTGCCCTTTGGCGAGGTTCGTCCGGTACAGCGCGTTCGACGCCGCGGCAGTTGAGTGGCCGGCGTAGGTGCGGAAGAGCCAGGGTTTCTCGGTCATGTCGGCCTCGCGAGTCGGGCGGGTAATTTTATTGCGTCAAGGATGGGATACGGGAAAGATCATGGCGTTGTCAATCGCTGCGCTGCGGCGAGGCTTCTCGTGCGCCTCGGCTTCTCGTCGCGGGTGTCCACCTAGGAATGACGAAGTCATCGACGAGGTTCCCGGTTTCGGGCAGGCTGCCCGCATGTTCGGTACGGTTGCTGTTCCCGTCTGGTTGCTGGTCCTGATCCTGGGCTTTGCCGCGATCAGCTTTGCCACGCATTTCCTCTTCCCAAGCGTCCGCTGGTTCTTCCGCCGCAGGGCCGAGCGGGCACTGTCACGAGGCGGACATGGTGGCGCGGCTGGCCTATGATCAAAAGGTCGTAGACGCCGCAATGGCCCATGCGGCTGAGACCGGAGTGCCAGGCGAAGTGGCCTTCGAGGAGGCGCGGCGCTATGCACGCGAGATCGTGCCGGGATTTTCGGCCACGGTCTATTTCGGCTTCGGCACCCGGGCGGCAAAGTGGTTGAGCCGCCTTTTGTTCCGAGTGCGGGTCGGCAAGGTGGACAAGGAGCTTGGTCGCGTCGACCCGACGGCCACGGTCATCTTCGTGATGAACCACCGCTCGAACGTCGATTACGTGCTGGTCACCTGGCTGGTCGCGGACCGGTCGGCCATCAGCTATGCGGTGGGCGAATGGGCGCGGGTCTGGCCCTTGTCGGCGCTGATCCGGTCGATGGGGGCTTATTTCATCCGGCGGGGCAGTCGAAATGCGCTCTATCGCAAGGTGTTGGCGCGCTATGTTCAGCTAGCGACCGAGGAAGGGACGACGCAGGCCATTTTTCCCGAAGGCGGGCTGAGCTTGGATGGTCGGGTGGGGCCGGCGAAGCTGGGGCTGTTGAGTTACATCGTCGAGGGATGGGAGCAGGGCGCGCGCGACGTGGTCTTTGTGCCGGTTGGCCTGGCCTATGACCGCGTGCTGGAGGACCGCGTGCTGGTTGCGGCGGCCCAGAGCGAGCAGCGGCGGTTCCGGAACCGGCCGCTTGCGGTGGCGGGACATGCGGTGGGTTTCCTGTGGGCGCGGTTTCGCGGGCGTATCAAAGGTTTTGGTACGGCGGCGGCCGGGTTTGGGGCGCCAGTCTCCTTGCGGGATCATCTTGCGGCAGGCGGAACGGTTGAAAGTCTGGGCGAGCGTTTGATGGCGGCGATTGCCGCAGTTGTGCCAGTCTTGCCGGTGCCCCTGGTGGCAAAGGCCCTTGGCGACGGTGCGGCAAGCCGCGAGGAACTGACGGCCCGGGTCGAGGCGCTAATGGCGCGACTGCAGACGGGGGGCGCGGTCCTGAAGCTGCCGCCACAGGGGCTGTCGGCCGTGCTGGATGAGGGGCTGACCCCGCTGATCCGACGGGGGCTGGTCAGCGAGAACTTGCAGCCGGTGGAACGGGAGCGAGCCCTCTTGCACTTTTACGCTGCCTCGGTGCAGGACCTGTAGGTGCCGCGCTGCGGCAGACATAAAATTACAAAATCAGAAATCATACTATTGCAAAGTTGCGCGCAAGAATATTATCTGCGGGCAAGGGCGGGGCGATTCTGCGCCGCGGCATCAGTTGGAGGCTATGTTGGCTTTGGATACGCAGAACGCTCCCGCAATCTATGATGCGCCGAAGAAGGATCTCTACGAGCTGGGCGAGATGCCGCCGCTAGGTCACGTGCCGAAGCAGATGTACGCCTGGACCATCCGGCGCGAGCGGCACGGGCCTCCGGAAACCGCGATGTTGCAGGAGGTGGTGGACACCTGGACCATCGATTCGAACGAAGTGCTGGTCATGGTGATGGCGGCGGGGGTCAACTACAACGGCGTCTGGGCCGCGCTGGGCGAGCCGATCAGCGTCTTTGACGGCCACAAGCAGCCCTATGCCGTGCTGGGGTCGGACGCGGCGGGGATCGTCTGGGCGGTGGGCGACAAGGTCAAGCGCTGGAAGGTCGGGGACGAAGTGGTGATCCACTGCAACCAGGACGATGGCGACGATGAGGAGTGCAACGGGGGCGACCCGATGTTCTCGCCCAGCCAGCGGATCTGGGGCTATGAGACGCATGACGGGTCATTCGCGCAGTTCACCCGGGTGCAGTCGCAGCAGCTGATGCCGCGCCCGAAGCACCTGACCTGGGAGGAATCGGCCTGCTACACGCTGACGCTGGCGACGGCCTACCGGATGCTGTTCGGGCATGAACCGCATGACCTGAAGCCCGGGCAGAACGTGCTGGTCTGGGGGGCCTCGGGCGGCCTTGGGTCCTATGCGATCCAGCTGATAAACACGGCAGGGGCGAACGCGATCGGCGTCATCAGCGACGAATCGAAGCGCGATTTCGTCATGGGCCTGGGCGCAAAGGGCGTCATCAACCGCAACGATTTCAAGTGCTGGGGCCAGTTGCCCAAGGTCAACACGCCGGAATATAACGACTGGCTGAAAGAGGCGCGGCGCTTCGGTAAGGCGATCTGGGACATCACCGGCAAGGGTGTCAGCGTCGACATGGTGTTCGAGCATCCGGGCGAGGCGACCTTCCCGGTGTCTTCGCTGGTGGTCAAGAAGGGCGGCATGGTGGTGATCTGCGCGGGCACCACGGGGTTCAACTGCACTTTCGACGTGCGCTACATGTGGATGCACCAGAAGCGCTTGCAGGGCAGCCACTTCGCGCATCTGAAGCAGGCGGCGGCGGCCAACAAGCTGATGGTGGAACGCAGGCTGGATCCCTGCATGTCCGAGGTCTTCCCCTGGGCCGAAATTCCCAGGGCGCATACCCTCATGTGGAAGAACCAGCACAAGCCCGGCAACATGGCGGTATTGGTGCAGGCCCCACGAACGGGATTGCGGACCTTTGAGGACACGCTGGAGGCGAGTTCATTGCGATAGGCTTCAACCATTAATCATCGATTTACCCTGCTGGGCTTATCTGTGCTTTAGTGGGCCCTTCAGGGCCGACCTGCAGCCCACCCCGCGAGTCCGGGGGCTGGGCTTCGGGGCTTTCGCAAGATGGTTGTCCGAGGGGTACATGCGCCACGATTGGATCTTCGATGTGCTGAGCGACATGTACGCCTATGCTGAAGGGAACGGGTTGCCCTGTCTCAAGGCCAAGATCGAGGAAACATTGATCGTTGCAAGACGAGAGGTGGCCTCTGATCAGGCCGATACCTTGGGCAACGACGGCCTACGTTTTCGCTCGGCGCGGCGGGCGCATTGACCTTACCTCTACCGGGACAACCGGTTAGGGTGTGGCCATGCAAGCCCCCACGCTGACCTTTTCGGACGACCAGGCCGATGCCTATGACTGCCTAACAGCCGCATTTGCCGGGGCGGGAATCGACCTTGTTGAGGGCTCTCTCACCCCGATGGCCGAGGGAAGAAGCTCGGTCATTGCTGTGGTGGGAAAGGCTGGGTCGGGCAAAACCATGCTGCTGGCCGAACTGTATCGGGGCCTCAAGGCTGCCGGGGTCGAGATCGTCAGCGGCGACTACGAGGGGCGCAGACGCAAGGACCGCCGGACGCTTGCGATTTTGGCGCCCACAAACAAGGCGGCATCAGTGTTACGGCTGCGGGGGGTGCCTGCGACGACAATCCACCGGATTCTTTATACGCCGGTCTATGACCCGGAATACGAGAAGATTGCTGAATGGCTGGCAGGCACCGGGACGCGACCCGTGGTGGACAGCTTGGGAATTGCCGGATTGACCGACCTTGCGCTGGACCGGGCGAGTTCCTTCTACAGCCAAGTGGCCAGCATCCCGGGCGCTTTGGCGGCCGCAGGCCTGAAAGGGTCAGATTTCATTAAGGGCTGGAAGCGGCGGGAGGAGCCGCTGGATGTGGGCTTTGTCGATGAATCCTCGATGCTGGACGAGCGCCAGTTCGACGACCTCCGCGAGATCTTCCCGACTCTGGTCCTCTTCGGTGATCCCGCGCAGCTGGCTCCTGTCGGACAGTCGGGCGAGATGGTCTTCGACCGGCTGAGTGAGGGCAGGCGGCTGGTGCTGAGCCGGATCCATCGCCAGACGCAGGACAATCGGATTCTCGATCTCGCGCATGCCTTGGGGGACGACCGGCTGGGGTTCGAGGAGTTCGAGCGGCTGGTCGAGGAGACAGCGCGGAAAGACGACCGGGTAGTCTGGGCCGAACGGGTCGAGGCGGCGCTGATGGCGCGCTCGCCGGTGCTGGTCTGGCGCAACGCAACGCGGGTGCGGCTGATCCAGGCGTTCCGCAACGCCTATGGCGCGCCAGAGGATCAGCTTTTGCCCGGTGAGCCCTTGATCTGCGACGGGATCGAGCTGCCCCTGAAGCATCGGAAAAAGCGGATCGACCTGGAGGCGCGGGGCCTGATCAAGGGCGCGCAGGTGATCTATCTGGGCGAAGGCAACCGCGAGGGTTTTGCGCGCCTGCATGTGGTGGGGGCAGAGGAGCCTCAGGTTTCGGCGGCGTCGATTATCAAAATCGAGAAGCCGGACGAGGAGGAGCCCTTCATCCCCCATGCCGCGCGCATGGGGGCGGCGTTTTTGCATGGGGCGGCGGTGACGATCCACAAGGCGCAAGGCAGTCAGTGGGACGAGGTTCAGGTCTTTGCGCCCGACCTCTATGCCGCTGCGCAGTCGGGGCGGTCGGAGGCTGGGGTGCCCTTGTGGAAGCGGCTGGCCTATGTGGCAATCACGCGGGCGCAGACGCGCCTTTTCTGGGTGGTGCGGAACCGTCTGGCCCGCCCACTGGGGCCGTTGTCGACTGACGATCTGAAGCGCGAACCCGCGCCTCTGTCGCTGGCAGAGCCTTCCCCTTCCGACCCCGCCGATCTAGGGTAGCCCAAAAGGGGAGGCCGCCATGGCGCTTGTTTTCGTCCAGTTCCGCTGCACGCCGGGCATGACCTATGAGGTCGCCGACGCGATCTGGGACCGGGAAGTCGTCAGCGAGATGTATTCGACAAGTGGGGACTACGACCTGATCGCCAAGGTCTATATCCCCGAGGATCAGGACGTCGGGCATTACCTGTCGTCCAGGCTGTTTAACATTCCGGGCATCCAGCGGACATTGACCACAATGACGTTCAAGGCGTTCTGACACCCGCGGCGGCCAGCCCCCTCGTCCATTGGTTTCTTGAACTGGTGGCGAAACCAATGGCCTACCCCAGGATTTTTGGCAAAGGTGAGAGGCTGGTCAGAGCCAGTCGTTTCGGCCGATGCCGACCGCTTTGGAGATGCTGTCGTGGCCGTCCCGAACGAGGAGGGCATCTAGCCCCTTGGTGATCTTGGCGATGAGGGAGATCCCTTCGTAGACCATCGCCGTGTAAAGCTGGACAGCGCTCGCCCCGGCGCGGATCTTCTGGTAGGCCTGTTCGGCCGTCGAGATGCCGCCAACGCCGATTAGCGGTAGGCGACCTTGGGTCAGTTGCGAAAGCTGCGCCAGAACTCGGGTAGACTTTTCGAACAATGGCGCGCCAGAAAGTCCCCCGTGCTGGTCCCGGCTTGCAGATTTCAAACCTTCTCGGCTGAGGGTGGTGTTCGTGGCGATGATCCCGGACAGGCCGGAGGCCACCGCCACCTCGGCAATCTGTGCGAGGTCGTCGGGCGACAGATCAGGCGCGATCTTCAGGAACACCGGGATCGGTCGGGGCAGGGCAGCGCGGGTCTCCATCACTCCGGCCAAAAGGGCGGTCAATGCGGCGGGCCCTTGCAGGTCGCGCAGTTTCTCGGTGTTGGGCGATGAGACATTGACGGTCGCGAAATCGACATGCGGGCCGCAAAGGGCAAGCACACGGGCGAAGTCGGCAGCGCGGTTCTCGCTGGTCTTGTTCGCGCCGAGGTTCAGGCCAACGGGAACCTGGGTGCGGCTGCGCTGCGCCAGGCGCTGTCCGATCGCTTCGGCCCCGTCGTTGTTGAAGCCAAAACGGTTGATCGCAGCCCGGTCTTCGGTCAGCCGGAACAGGCGCGGGCGCGGGTTGCCGGGCTGGGGCAAGGGGGTGGCGGCGCCAACCTCGATGAAGCCGAAACCCGCGCGGGACAAGGGCGAAAGGGCGGTCGCGTTCTTGTCATAGCCTGCGGCCAGGCCCACCGGGTTCGGAAGCGACAGTCCGGCCAGAGTGGTGGCAAGGCGGGATGTCGTCACCGGGCCGGGCGACGGGGCAAGCCCGGTCTGCAGGGCAACGAGTGACAGGGCATGTGCGCGTTCAGGGTCCAGCCGGTGCAGAAACGCTAGCCCTGCGCGTTCCATCAGGTTCAAAACAGGCCCTCGGGGAAAATGTGGCCGGTCACGCCCAGCGGGAGCGACTTGTCCCAGACGACTTCGTCCATCCGCAAGGATCGGTAGAGATGCGGGAAAAGCTGCCCGCCGCGCGAGGGTTCCCATTTCAGCTGCGGGCCAAGTCGATCAGGGTCAAAGGCCACGAGGACCAGATCGCTTTCGGTGGCGAACCACTTGGCAGCCGTTTCGGCCACCTGTGCGGGGGTGGAGAAGTGGATATAGCCGTCGACCAGATCGACGGGTGCGCCAAGGGTTTCCCCGGCGGCCCGGAAGGCATCCCATTCAGCACGGCGGAAGATCTTCAGGATCAGCATGCCAGGTGCATGCCTGATGGGGCTGCATGAATCAAGCGGTCTGCGTCAGACGGCGAGGTCAGACGCCCAGCGACTCCTTGTAGGCTTTCTCGACCGCCTTCTCGAGACCGGTCTTGATGACGTAGGACTTGACCAGATTTGTCGTGATCGCCCCTGCAATGGCACCCGCAACCTTGCCGACGCCCATCGAGAAATAGGTCTTGTAGATGCCTTCGGCCAGCAATCCGGCGGCAAACTTGACGGTCAGTTCGCCGCGAAGCCGGTAAATGGCGGGATCGCGCATCAGGACTTCGGGGTCGGCATAGGCGTGATTGGCAACCTCGGCCAGCGCGGCACCCTTCATGTCGCCGAAGGAAAATATCCGCTCGCTCAGGCTGACCTTGCCGTCCTTGTTGGCGTCCTTGTCTTCGAAGAAGGCGGTGATGATGGCGAGTTCACTGCCAATGTAGCCCAGTGCGCCGATCGGCTTCTTGGTCCAGCTGTTCTTGACGATGATCCATTCAATTGACACTTGAAACACTCCATCAACGTGATCGCCGGCACGAGCGCCCGTGCGCGACATTGCAACCGCGAGGCTAGCATGCGGCCCGCAGTCTAGGCAATCGGATCGCTCGGCTTCCCGGCTGTTACGGTCGTTTCGCAATTCTGCGCCAAGTGGGGGCAATCGGCCTTTGACTCTCGGTTAAGGCAAAGGCAGCTTGAGACAAATCAACCAAAACGGGAGCTTCTGATGCGCACGCTTTACCTGTCCAGCGCGATCCTTGCCCTGACTGCAGGGCTGGCCCAGGCGGATTACACGCTGCATGTCATCCACATCAACGACCTGCACAGCCGGATCGAGGCTATCAACGCCTTTGACAGCACCTGCAGCGCCGAGGATGCGGCCGAGAACAAGTGCTTTGGCGGGATCAACGTGATCGTCCTGGACGCGGGCGACCAGTTCCAGGGGAGCCTATTCTATTCCACCTACAAGGGTGCGGTCGAGGCCGAGTTCATGGAGAAGATCGGCTTTGACGTCATGGCCGTCGGCAACCATGAGTTCGACGACGGGCCCGAGGGGCTGGCGAGCTTCCTCGACAAGGTGACCTTCCCGGTCATCAGCGGGAACACCGATGTCAGCCAGAACAACGCGCTGGTGGGCCGGGTTGGCAACCATGTGGTGCTTGAGGTGGGCGGCGAGAAGGTCGGTATCATTTCGGCGCTCGCGACGGATACGGTCGATACCTCCAGCCCCGGTCCGACCGTGGTGTTCCAGGACGAGATCGAGAGCCTGAAGGCCGATGTCGCCGCACTAGAGGCAGAGGGCGTGACGAAGATCATCGCGCTGAACCATGTGGGTCTGCCGAAGGATCTGGAGATTGCGGCGGAGGTGCCGGGGGTCGATGCGGTGGTGGGCGGGCATTCGCACACACTGCTGTCGTCAAAGGATCCCAAGCGCGCAGGGCCGTACCCGACCTGGGTTGACGGTCAGAACGGGGCCTTGGTGCCAGTGGTGCAGGCCTATGCCTATTCGAAGTATGTGGGCCACCTGATCCTGACTTTTGACGACGCTGGCAATCTGAAATTCGCGGAAGGCGACACGATCCTTCTGGATGCAAGCGTGACGCCCGACCCGGAGGTCGAGGCTCGGGTCAAGGAACTCGGCGGGCCGATCGAAGAACTGAAGAACAAAGTCGTGGCCGAGACGGCCGCCGAAATCGACGGCAGCCGCGAGACCTGCCGGGCGGTGGAATGCCCGATGGGCAACCTGATCGCCGAGGCGATGCTGGATCGGGTCAAGGACCAGGGGGTGACGATTGCCATCCAGAACGGCGGTGGCGTCCGCGCGTCTATTGACGCAGGCCCGGTGACGATGGGCGAGGTGCTGACGGTGCTGCCGTTCCAGAACACGCTGTCGACCTTCGAGGTGACGGGCGAGACGATCGTCGCGGCGCTGGAGAATGGTGTTTCCCAGGTCGAGGAAGGCGCGGGCCGGTTCCCTCAGGTGGCCGGGCTGAAGTACACGTTCGATCCGAAGGCTCCAGCGGGGTCGCGGGTCAGTGAGGTGATGGTGCTGATTGGTGGCGATGCCTGGGGGCCGATCGATCCGGCGGCAACTTACAAGGTGGTGTCGAACAACTATGTCCGGGGCGGTGGCGACGGGTATCGGATGTTCGTGGGCGCGGCCAATGCCTATGACTTTGGGCCGGATCTGGCGGACGTGACGGCGGAATACATGGCCAAGATCGGTCCGGTGACGCCTGCGGTCGATGGCCGGATCACGGTGAAAGAGTGACCGCGTGAAGGGCGAGTGGGCGGCCTTCGTCGTCTTCGAAGAAGGCCATCCACTCCTCTGACCCGTCTGCGTGGCGGTGGATCATATGCGGGGCGCCGGTCATCACGGCGCCACGTTCGCTCAACCGGGTGTGGTCGGCCGAGATATCGCGGCTGGCGAGGTAAAGGATGTCGGCGGGGTCGCGTGTGCCGGTTTCCTTCAGCATCAGGCGGGTTCCCCCAAGGTCGAAGAACGCAAGGCCGGGAAAGGCGTAAAGCTCATGCACACCGAGCGTGTCGCGCCAGAATGTGCGGGCACGGTCGAGCGTCTCTACGTGACGTGAAATCTGGGTGATGCTGGGCACGGCCAGTCCTTTCCGGGGTGACCGGCGCAGGATAGCACAGTCAATCGCAGCGGATGAGGTTTAGCGTCTGGTCGCGGTCGGTGACGGTCAGCCGGTCGCCGGGGTCTCGCAGGCCAGGGCTGACGCCTTGAAGGTCAAGGCCGATGCGGCGTGCGGAGGCCTGCATCGTCTCGCCCGGGATCGGGCAGAGGACGTCAAGGACCACATCGATCCCGCCATCGGTGCCGGGGCGAGCAAAGCCGCAAGCCTCTCCCCCGTCGCCATGGATGATGAGGCTGCCCTCGGCAAAGGTCCAGGTTTCATCTGTCGCGCAAGTCTCGGGCGTGGCGGCCCAAGTTCCGGTCATCAGCTTGTACAACGCCTCGGGGTTGGCACCGGCGAAAGCTGGGAGAGGCAGGAAGACGAGCAAGAGGGCAAGGCGCATGTCGGGGCTCCGGTTGGTCACGCCCAGTGTGGCAGGGTTGGCCAGAGACGGGAAGTGAGGTTGCAGCCCCTTGACTTGGCGCGGGGCGGCGCTTGGCCTATCTTTGCTCCATGTGCGGGCGCTTCACCATCACCCACCCGAACGAGGCCTTGGCGGCGCTGTTCGATGCCGTGCCAGGGAACGACCTGCCAGTCGGGCCGAACTTCAATGTCTGCCCGACGAACACGGTGGCCGTCGTCACCTCGGAAAGCGGGCGGCGGCGTCTGCGCGCGATGCGGTGGGGGTTCATCCCCGGCTGGTACAAGGCGCCGAACGATGGCCCGCTGATCATCAACGCGCGGTCGGACACAGTGGCGACCAAGCCCGCCTTCCGCGAGGCGGTGCGGGCGCGGCGCTGCATCGTTCCGGCGAGCGGGTTCTACGAATGGTCTACGGGAGAGAAGGGCGAAAAGCTGCCCTGGTATTTCACCCGCGCCGATGGTGAGCCCATGGCGCTGGCCGGGGTCTGGCAACGCTGGGGGGACCTGGACACGGTCGCCATCGTGTCGACCGACGCCGGGCCTGGCATGGCGGGTCTGCATCACCGTGAGGCGGTGGTACTGGAGCGCGCCGATTGGCCCCTCTGGCTGGGCGAGGCCGGGCACGGGGCGGCGGTCCTGATGAAACCCTCGCCTGACGGAGTGCTAACTCGGCCCTTTCGGGTAGGGGTCGCCGTCAACTCGAACCGGGCGGCGGGCGCGCAGCTGATCGAGCCGGTGGCCGCCTGAATTTGCTGAAACGAGGTGCCATCTGAGCGTCGGCTTGGGTGTTGGATAGTGGTAATGTCTTGGCCATCCAAACAAGTATGCCGAATTGCGTGGAGTGGCATGGAGCCGCTAAGAATTTCACTTAGTTAAGTTTTTTCTTGCATCCTGTCGCGTGGAGTTGCGTCCTGTGGCGTGCCACCACCTTCATGATTCCCAAACTTACCAAGACGATTGTCAGCAAGCTTCCGTTCGCAAAAGTGGGAACCCAGAAGCATCGGGACTCAGAGGTCAAGGGCCTTGTTCTGTCCGTCGGGAAGGCCTCGCAGACCGTGTACTTCCAGAAGGACGCGGGTGGTCAGACCCGGCGCGTGATGATCGGAAGCTACCCGTCGATATTTGTGTCGGCTGCACGCGAGACAACGCTGGAGTTCATGCTGGTGTGCGTAAGGGGAGCCTGCAAGTCGATCCAGATCGGTGCTTCGGCCTTCGGCAAGGCGTTGTGTGCCTGCGGCCCGCCATACAGACCGTGATCCAGGAACTTACTTCGTAGGGCGCTTTCCGGTGAGGTGTGAAGGCGTTCACGCTTCAGTTCCGGGGGCTGGCGCCACACCCTGAAGCGAAACGCGCCCGAGTGCGCTCGTATTGGTCGTTGAATATGCGGGTGCTTTCCATGCCTTTTTCCTCATAGTCGAACTTTGACCTCAAGTGGCATTGTCACGGATCGCTTACGCTGCAAGGGGACGAGCCAGGCCTCATTGCCGATGCAAGGTACTGAGCCCAAGCGTCATCACAAACAGTTAGAACGGAGGAGAGCGCCCTTCAAATCAGATGTGCATCTCTCCTCAGGATGCGACCGGGTGTCCCTGAGCTGTCAGTTCGGCGCGTCTTCTTGGTCAGAATGTGGGCGGCGTGTACATTCGTTGGATACGGGCGGGCGTGTTGCCGAGAGTGCGATACCCGTGCGGACGTTCGGACCTGACGGAGAAGCTGTCCCCGGCTTCCTGCAGCGGGGTTCTGTTTTCGACGATAAGCTCCACCACGTCCTCCAGAACGTAGTCGACGTCCGCTTCTGTTTCTGGACGACGCCTCGCCCGAGAACCGCGCTGCAGCGATCCTGGCGATTGCGGACGATGCAATGCTGCGCACCCGGACCTTCATCGGGACACGCTTGCCGCGGAGACCGATCCGCAGGTCATCGCCGCTGGACCGGCTGCCATTGCCGGGATCGACCAGAAACTTGCCGTGTGACAAGTCCTTGTCTCTCTCTACAGCGGCATCAGCTATGCCAGCATGCTTCTGCTCGCAGCCCTGGGGCTCGCGATCATCTTCGGGCTGATGGGTGTCATCAACCTGGCGCAGGGCGAGTTCATCATGATCGGCGCCTATGGCGCCTGGTTTGTCCAGAACGTGATCCGCGCCGCCGCGCCCGGTCTTCTTGACTGGTATCTGATCCTGGCGCTGACCCTGTCCTTTGCCACCGCCGCCCTGGTGGGCCCGGTGATGGAGGCGCTGGTCCTGCGGCGGCTCTTTGACCGGCCCCTGATGATGCTTCTGGCAACCTGGGCCGTCAGGCTCCTCCCTATCAACCTCGTCCGCGTAAGCATCGGCACCCACAACTGGAGTTTCACCAGCGCTTTTACGTGACGGCGGGCATCCCGGTGCTGAGCGACTTCATCGTCACCTTGAACCGGTTGTTCGCCATCGCCATTGCAGTGGCCGCCTTTGTAGGCGTGGTCGCGGTGATCCGCTACACGACCTTCGGGATGGACATCCAGGCGTCGCGGAGAACCGGGCGATGGCGGGGGCAGCCAAGATCGAGACGCGGCGGACCGACCGGATTGCGATTGCGCTGGCACCGGGGCTGGCAGGCTTGGCGGGGGTCGCGCTGACGCCGCTGTACAACGTCAACCCCAACATGGGCACAGGGTTTATCGTCGACAGCTTCAAGGTGATGGTCTTGCGCGGGGTCGGCAGCCTAGTGGGAACCGTCAGGGCGTCGTTCGGGATCGGGCTGACGAACGTCATGATAGAGCCCGTGTACGGCGCCGTCGCGGCGAAGGTCGTTGTCCTCCTCCTTCTTGCCGCCTTCATCCAGCGCAAGCCCGAGGGCCAGTTCGCCCCAAAAGGACGTCGCTGATGGGCAATCCAGGTCTCTTCTGCCTTGTCGCACTGGTCCTTGCCACGCAGACCGTGCGCTTGCCGATCCTGGGCGGGCCGCCGGCGGGCACAGGGTTGGGGATCTCGGCCTAACTCGCCAATGTCTTCGGCCAGATCGCGACCTTCGCGCTGGATCTGATCTGGGGCTTTGTATTGATCGACCTGGGCAGGGGCTGTTCTTCACACTTGTCGGCTACCTGATCGCCATGCACATGCTAAGGGCAGGCTACGTCTAACAAGACGTCGTACCGGACATCATGACCTTCATTGGCTGGACCGAGCTTCCGGCGACTTGGGCGCTGTTCGAAGGCTTCCCCTAAGCAGCGGCGCTTATCCTGGCTGTGCCGGGTCTCGTTGCCTTTTCCTAAGGCTGGAACGCGTTCCGCAGCCGGGTCAGCGGGGTGTGGTTCGCCATCCTGAGCCAGGCGCTGACCTATGTCGCGATGCTCTTGATGTTCGGGAGTGACACAGGCTTTGGCAACAATAACGGGATGACCGGGTCCACGAGCCCTCTGGGCATGCCGATGGGTGCGGCCTCAACTACCGCGGCGCTGGCGGGGTTTCTGATCTGCGGGCGTCCGGTCAATTCCCCCTTTGGTCACGTTCTGGTCGCCATCCGCGACGACGAGGCGCGGTTGCGCTTTCTGGACTATGGTCCTGTCTGGCAGAAGCTGGCGGCAAGGATACTGTCGGGTGTCCTTGCGGCCATCGCAGGCGCGCTTTACATCCTGCAAGTCGGCATCATCGATCCGCGCCCTCTGTCGCCCGAGATTTCCATCGTGATCACGGTCTGGGTGGCGCTTGGTGGGCGCGGCAATCGGCGCTGCGGTCATCAGCGCGCTCAAGTTCTGGCTGACCGGCTTCGCCCCGGACCTCTGGCCCTTCATCCTGGCGCTTCTGGTGCTCTGATCGTCGTGGTCTACCTGCCAAACGATCTTGTGGATCGGCGGATGAAGCAGTTGCCCGATTCCACCCAGAGGCCCGCGCTATGATTGCCGATATCCGCAACAGATGGTCGCCCCTGCCTCGGCCCACATCGGGCTCAGCAAGGACCAGACCTTTATGCTCCTCAGCCTCGTGGGCGACCTGCGCGTCATGCAGGTGGTCGACGGCGAGACGGGCGACATATGATGATGCAGAAGGATGGCTGACGAATTCCTGATCAGGCGGCGGGCCGCTCAGGCCCGCCCCTCCTTCAAAGCCCGTACTGCTCGCGCGCGTATTCGCCCAGACCCACAGCATCAAGCCGGGCCAGTGGCGCAAGGAACGTGACCTGAACGACGCCCGGCGCGCGTCCGATCTCGATCGCGCCGTTCACCGTGGCGCGGTTGCGCACCTCGGCCACCGTCATGCCCAGAAGCTTGGCCGCACGTGCCAGTCCGTTCTCGATGGCAAGGTTCAGGTTCGCGGCCGTGCCGATGACGCTGATGGGCGCCAGGGGCTCGATCCCGGCCACCCCCCATTTCGCCGCCAGCCGTTGTCCCTTGGCCTTTTCGGCCGCCGTGAAGGGGCGGGCCATCGGCGGCAGGTCCTCTTCCAGAGGGAACAGCACAGGGCCGTCCAGCGGGTAGTTCTTCACCACCTCGATCTGTAGAGTCACGCTGCCTGCTACGTCCATTGTGTGCCCGGCGATCTCGCCATCGCCCTGTCCGGCATGCATGTCGCCCAGATAGACCCCCGCGCCCCGGACCTTGACCGGGCAGACGATGATCGCACCGGCGCGCACGGCGTCGATGTCCATGTGCCCGTCGGTCTTGTGCTGTGCCAATTGTTCGGCGGTGATGCCATATTCATGCGGCGCACCGACAAGGAAGGACCCGAAGTCGCCTGCATTGTGGCTGTCGGGCATTGCCATTGACGGGCAAGTGCCAAGCTGGCCCATGAAGGGGCGCATCCGCACCAGCGTGCCGGGCATGTCCGAGGGCGCGAAGGTCAGGATCGAATGCTGGCGGCTCTGGTCCGGCAGAGCGGAATAGTGGTTGGCATCGCGCGCAATCGTCTCGGCCGCGGCCTGTGGCAGCGTCAGGCCGACCGAGCGGCTTTCATCGAAAGTGACCGTGTAGCCATGCACGATGGCAAAGGGGGTGACGGGATTGCCGCAGGTGTTGCACTTGACCGCCTGCTGCCCGATCCCCTCGACATGGGTTTCTGGCCAGACCGTGTCGCAGACCGGGCAGCGTCCGGCAACATAGGGGTCGCCCAGGCAAAAGCCCTCGGGCGACGAATCATGTCCCGAAGCCGTGGCAATCGAGGTGACGGTGATGTCGCGGATGCGGATGGCGACGCCGTCGCCGACCTCGGCCCCTTCGACGTAGACCGGGCGGGTCACCTCATGCCCACCACGCAGGGCGGGCGTGATCATCGGCCCCCAGCAGCCTGGCGCAGTATTGGCGATGATGGTGCCGCCGTTTTCCACCGGCCCCAGCATCGGGGCATCCGGGTCCAGTACGCTGTTGGTGAATTCCGACACTACAATGCTGCGGCGTGACGGTGTGTTGCTGCCATCCGGCATGGTCATCCCCCTGAGTTTTGTGCGTTGCCATGAACGTAGGGCGGCAGAGTGACGCAGCAAGACCGACGCAGGAAGCCCTGGTCTGACGCTGCATGAGATACCCCCCGCGCGACCGGGCGCGGGGGGGCGGTGGCGGTTCAGCTCAAGAGGTGCGTCTCGGGAATGCCATACACCGGGGTCGCGATTCCCTCCATCCGCGCCTTCAACTGCAGGGACAGGAACTGCGAATAGTGCCGCGACTGGTGCAGGTTGCCGCCGTGGAACCAGAGACCCTCCTGCTTGGTCGGCTTCCACATGTTGCGCTGCTCGCCCACCCAAGGGCCCGGGTCCTTGGTCGTGTCCGACCCCAGACCCCAGCACTTGCCCACCTTGTCGGCCACGTCCTTGCCGATCAGATCCGCCGCCCAGCCGTTCATCGACCCATAGCCGGTAGCATAGACGATCACATCGGCGCGCAGCACCGTGCCATCCTCCAGCACCACCGCATCCTCGGTGATCTCCTTCACGTTGCCATGCGCCAGCTTTATCTTGCCATCGATGATCAGCTGGCTTGCGCCCACGTCGATGTAATAGCCCGACCCGCGCCGCAGGTACTTCATGAAGAGACCCGAGCCATCATCGCCCCAGTCCAGCCAGAACCCGGCTTTTTCCAGCCCGGCGTAGAACTCGGCGTCGCGCTCCTTCATCTGCTGATACAGCGGGATCTGGAATTCATGCAGGATCCGATAGGGCAGGCTGGCGAAGATCATGTCCGCCTTGTTCGTGGTCATTCCCCCCCGGACCGCCTGTTCAGAGTAAAGCCCGCCCAGCCCGATATCCATCAGCGTGTCCGACCGCACGATATGGGTCGAGGACCGCTGCACCATCGTGACGTCAACGTCGTTCTCCCACAGCGCCGCGCAGATATCATGGGCCGAGTTGTTGGACCCGATAACCACCGCCCGCTTGCCCTTGTAGGCGTCCGGGCCGGGGTGCTTTGACGAATGGTGTTGGTCGCCCTTGAACCGCTCCATCCCCGGATAGGTCGGCATGTTCGCCTTGGCCGACATGCCGGTGGCCAGCACCAGCTGTTTCGGCTTCAGCGTGACCTCCTGCCCGTCACGGTCCACCACGACGGTCCATTCCTTCGCAGCCTCGTCATAGGACGCACGCTTGCAGGTCGTCTTCGTCCAGTAGTTCAGCTCCATGATCTTGGTGTACATTTCCAGCCAGTCGCCGATCTTGTCCTTGGGCGCAAAGACCGGCCAGTTCGGCGGGAAGGGCAGATAGGGCAGATGGTCGTACCAGACCGGGTCATGCAGGCAGAGCGACTTGTAGCGGTTGCGCCAGCTGTCGCCGGGCCGGTCGTTCTTTTCCACGATGATCGTGGGCACGCCCAACTGCCGCAGCCGCGCACCGAGGGCAATGCCGCCCTGACCACCACCGATGATGACGACATAGGGCTGCTTGGTGTAGCCCAGCTCACGCGCCTCGGCCTCGCGCTCTTCCTTCCAGGTCGGACGGTGCTTGCCCGCGCCATGCTTGGCCCCGAGGGGGCGGTCAAACCCTGTCGGCTCTTCATGCCCCTTCAACTCGACCATCGAGGTCAGAAGCGTCCAGATTCTGCCGTCCTTAAGCCGGATCAGCCCATAGCCTCGCGCAGCACCCGTCTCGAAACTGATCCAGGCCGTGGTCACACCCCCATCCTCGGAGGCCGTCTCGCCGTCTGCAATCCGCCAGTTCGACGGCTTGGTTTTCGCCAGTTGATGGCGCAGCATGTCAGCCACTTCTGCCCGGCCTTCGACCGTCTTGATGTTCCAGGTGAAGGTCACAAGGTCGCGCCAGTAACAATCCTCCTGGAACATGGCCGTGGCCCGGTCGATGTCGCCTGCCGCAAGTGCCTCACCAAAGTCCGACAGGAACGCCGAGACTTGGTCCGTCGTCGTGGTATCCAGCATGGGTGTCCTCCCTCAAGTTCTCCCAAAGACAGAGTGCCCCAGTTAGAACGCAACGCCTAAGGATAATCGCATCGTGGCGTCGTAGGAGCGGCGGAAGCGGATCGCGTTTGGATGACTTTCTGCCTGCTCGGCCCGCCCAATGCAGCACTTTCGTCGGGAAAGTTGCGTGAGGTGCCCCTAGATTTGTAGACGCTTTGCCCCCTGACTTTGAGGCGAGGAGGCCGAGATGGGGACAAGCAACTACAGCGACGAGTTCAAGCGGGAC
>JALOTD010000034.1 GCA_025458105.1 Tabrizicola sp.
CTGCGCTCTGGCGAACCCGTCGCCGCCCTGGCCGAGGTCCTTGCCGAAACCCCCGCCGACGCCATCCTCGCCAACTGCTCGATGCCCGAGGCGATGTCGGACGCCCTCACCGTCCTGAAACCCCTCGGTCTACCCTTCGGCGCCTATGCCAACGGGTTCTCTGAAATCACCCCCCACACCCACGGCACCAGCGCCCCCGAATACTGCGCCCGCCACGACCTGACACCCGAACGCTATGCCGACTTCGCTCTGGGATGGGTCGCGCAAGGTGCCACCCTGATCGGCGGCTGCTGCGAGGTCGGCCCCGCCCATATCCGCCATCTGCACGCCCGCCTTCTGGCTGAAGGCCACAGCATTGCATAAGCCTTCGCTCATTCCCGATTTCGCCTACGACCCGCCGGATACCCCGCTGGATATCCTGTACGAGGACGCTGCGATCCTGGTCGTGAACAAGCCCGCCGGCCTCCTCACCGTCCCGGGGAAGCTCGAAAACCGGCAGGATTGTCTGGTCACCCGCCTGCAAGCCGCCCGCTGGGACGCGCTGACCGTGCATCGCCTCGACTGCGACACCTCTGGCGTCATCATCTTCGCCCGCACGAAACAGGCGCAGGGCTTCCTAGGCCAGGAATTCGAACAGCGCCGCGCGCAGAAGACCTACATCGCCCGCCTTCAGGGCAACCTCACCCCCGATTCAGGCACGGTCGACATGCCCTTGGGCAGCGACTGGGACTACCGTCCCCGCCAGAAGGTCGACCACCAGCACGGCCGCCCCGCCGTGACCGACTGGCAGGTCATCGACCGCACGGCCACGGAAACTCGCGTTCGCCTCACCCCGCACACGGGCCGCAGCCACCAGCTGCGGGTTCATATGCTCGCGCTCGGCCACCCGATCCTCGGCGACCAGATCTATGCGCCCGACACCACCGCCACCCACCCCCGCCTGATGCTGCACGCCGAAACGCTCAGCCTCCACCACCCCACGACCGGTCAGCGCGTCAGCTTCACCGCCCCCGCGCCCTTCTGAATTTTAACCATCCGTCACAGCTTCGGTGCTTAACTGCCGCAAACCGATTGCGAGGCACCGATGCTATCCACCGTCTTCACCCTGCGCTTTGCCCTCATCACCTGGCCTGCGATCCTGATCGCCGTCAGTGCGGCCCTGATGGCCGTCTTCCCCGGCCAGATCTGGTGGCTTCTGCCGTTTGCCGCCCTCTGTGCCCTCTCAGTCCTCGTCGGCATTCACGACCTTCGCCAGACGCGCCACGCCGTCCTGCGGAACTACCCCGTGGCCGCGCACCTGCGCTTCCTGCTGGAATCGATCCGGCCCGAGATGCGGCAGTACTTCTTCGAAGGCGACAAGGATGGCACCCCCTTCCCCCGCGACAAGCGCGCCATTGTCTACCAGCGCGCGAAGCGCGACCTCGACAAGCGGCCTTTCGGCACCCAGTACGACGTGTACGAAGAGCAGTACGAATGGCTTCACCATTCCATCGCGCCAAAACCGGCCCTGACGCATGACGCCCTGCGCACAACCGTCGGCGCGGGAACGGCGCAGCCCTATTCCGCCAGCCTCCTGAACATCTCGGCCATGAGCTATGGCTCACTGTCCGCCAACGCGATCCGCGCGCTGAACAAGGGCGCGAAGATGGGCGGCTTCTTCCATGACACCGGTGAGGGCGGGGTCTCCCCCTATCACCAGGAACACGGCGGCGATCTCGTCTGGGAACTCGGCTCGGGCTACTTCTCGGCCCGCACCGCGGATGGCCGCTTTGACCCGGCGAAATTCGCCGATGTCGCAGCCGATCCCCAGATCCGCATGGTGGAACTGAAGCTGTCCCAGGGCGCCAAGCCCGGCCACGGCGGCGTCCTGCCTGCCGCGAAGGTGACTGCGGAAATCTCGCGCATTCGCGGCGTCCCAATGGGGCAGGATTGCATCTCGCCCGCCCATCACTCGGTCTTTTCCACCCCCACTGGCCTCCTGGAATTCATCGCCCAGATGCGAGAGCTTTCTGGCGGCAAGCCCGCAGGCTTCAAGCTCTGCATCGGCCACCCGTGGGAGTTCATGGCGATCTGCAAGGCGATGCTCGCGACCGGCATCACGCCCGATTTCATCGTGGTCGACGGGAAAGAGGGCGGCACTGGCGCTGCGCCGCTGGAATTCATGGACCATGTGGGCATGCCGCTGCGCGACGGCCTAAGCTTCGTTCACAACGCGCTGGTCGGCATCGGGGTCCGCGACCGCGTCCGGATCGGGGCCTCGGGAAAGATCACCTCGGCCTTCGACATGGCCCGGGTGTTGGCCCTTGGGGCCGACTGGTGCAACGCCGCGCGCGGCTTCATGTTCGCGGTCGGTTGCATTCAGGCACAGTCCTGCCACACCGGCCAGTGTCCGACCGGCGTAGCCACGCAAGATCCCTTGCGCCAACGCGCGATCCATGTTCCCGACAAGGCCGAGCGCGTAGCCAGCTTCCACCGCAACACGCTGCACGCGCTGGCTGAGCTGGTTGCTGCCGCCGGGCTGTCCCATCCGTCCGAGCTCAAGCCCCACCACTTCCTGCGCCGGGCCTCCTCGGACAAGGTCATCTCGCTGGCCGACCAGTACGAACAGCTTGCCCCCGGCCAATTGAGCGATGGCGCAGCCAGCAGCCCCCGCTTCGGTCCGGCCTGGGCGCTGGCCTCGGCCGACACATTCGCCCGGGTAGGGTGAGGGCCTGGGTCACTCCAGCGGATCGCAGGGCATCCTTATCCGGCTTGCGACCAGGATCGCCGACAGGATCGGGGCGCCATCCGGATCCGCAAGGTCGGCTATGGCCCCCGCATCAAGACCGCCAAAGACCAAGGCCACCCGCTGCCCGCCAACCGGATGAACCAGCGCGAAAGAGGCACTGGGAATATCCATCTCGGGTGCCTGGCTCCCTCCAGTCGCGCAGCGTGGCGCCCCGGCAAAGGGGGGCATATCGGACAGCGCCACAAAACCAGCGTGCAGCGCCATGGCCTCGGTCCGGTCGGCGACCTGCAGGTCGGTTGGTTTCGCCGTCGCTGTTCGTGCGGTCACGGTAAGGGACAGGTCGTCACCCTCCTCTGACGGCAGATACAGGAACCCAAGGGCCGAGACGGGGTCGATGCATTCCTGCAGGCCGGGGTCGCCCGCCACAATCTCGGCACAGCCGAAGCCCGCTGGGTCAAACTTGCCTTCCTGGGTAAACGCCCCCATCACGCTGCCTGCGAACTGACCCAACCGTTCCGGCCCCGTGCTGTCGGCTTGGGCTGTCGCAGCGACCAGCAGAGCCATCGCCCCTCCGATGATCCCCGACCGAAAGGTTAAGATAATCTGAATGTCCACAGCCAAGACCTTGATTTCCTTGTGTTGCGAAATCCGACCACGCGTGGACGCCGCCTCAAATCACCATAGCGACCTTCCGCCCTTCATGAAAGGCATAGGCCGCCAACCGGGGCGCCGCGCAGTCGCCGATCCGGTGCAGGGTCTTGCCCGGCAAGGTCTCCGGAAAAGGATCGAAGGCCCGGTTCGTCGTCGCCATCACCAGGCCAGAGGCCGCGATCACCTCTTCCTCCCCGGTCAGGAAAGACCGCACTGTCACCCCGTTTCCATGCCAGCGCAAAAGCCGGTGCTCGGCCAGCATCCGCACCCCCAAGGCCCCCAGCCTTCGCCTGACGACCCCATCCGCAGCAGTCCGGGTCAGCTCTTTCCCGACGAACGGATCTGGCGTCACGATAGTCACCTTCCGCCCCGCTTCCGCCATCGCCCAGGCCGTCCCAACCCCTCGCCAGTTGCCCCCCTCGTCGTAGACGACGACCGCATCCCCAAGCCGCGCCTCGCGCCGCAGCACGGCCTCAGGGGACCATACGCCCCCGGCCTCGATCCCCGGCAGGCTGGCTTCATGCGGCACCCACCGCTGAAAGCCGCTGTCATCCGGCAGAGACCCGGTGGCCACCACCACAACCTCGGCGGGATGGTCCGTAAGCTCCTGGTGCTCAAGGAAAGTGTTCAACCGCAGCCGCACGCCCAGCCGATTGAACTGCCGCTCGTACCAATCCATTAGCTCCAGGATCTGCCCCCGTCTAGGCTGCATCCCGGCCAGCCGGAACTGCCCGCCAACCACCGGCAAAGCTTCCACGATTTCAACGCTGTGCCCCCGTTCCGCCGCCACCCGCGCTGCCTCAAGCCCGGCAGGCCCCGCCCCCACGACCAGCACGTCCTTCGGCGCAGAGGTCGGCGAAAACCGGTCCCCGCCCCATTCGAACTCCCGCCCCGCGCTGGGGTTGATGAGACAGGAAATCCAGTAGTCCCGGCTACGGCGGCCCCAGCACATCTGGTTGCAGGAGATGCAGCCCCGCACGTCGTCAGCCCGTCCCTCCGCCACCTTCCGCGCCAGGTGCGGGTCGGCGATCTGCCCCCGCACGATGCTGACCAGATCCGCCAGCCCCGAAGCGATGATCGCCTCGCCATTCTCGGGCGTTCGGATCCCGGCCTCGGATGTCACAACGGCATGTTTCAGAACACTTTTCAGCTGCGCTGTCAGGGGTGTCGTCAGCTTCTCACCATGGGTGAAGGGCGGGATGATCGATTCGAACTCTAGGTAGCTGCCCGACCCGACCGTCACATAGTCGACATGCCCAGTCCGGTCGTGGAGATCGAGGATTTCGCACAGGGCTTCGGCGTCCAGCGTCACCTCGTAGGCGGTGGAATAGCTGATCGCCAAACCGATGATGAACTGCTCGCCACAGGCGCTGCGGATGCGGTCGATCAGGGTGCGGGAAAAGCGGGTGCGGTTTTCCAACGACCCACCCCAGTGGTCGGTGCGCCGGTTCGACCAAGGCGTCCAGAACTGATCGAGAAGCGAGTGATACGCCGCCCAGACCTCGACCCCCTGAAACCCAGCCGCCTTTGCCCGAACGGCGGCGGCAACATGGGCCTCCAGCAGCTCCTCGACCTCGGCGCCGGTCATTGCGTGGCTGCCATCCGAGTCGTGGTAGGACGGCGCGCCCGAGGGCGACCAATGCGGCGCGAAACTCAGGTCGGAATCGCCATGCGCGCCGATATGGTAAAGCTGCTGCAGGATCACGGCCCCAGCGGCCTTTACCTCGTCGGTGATGGTCCGAAAGGCCGGGATCACGGCGTCGTCAGAGTGCAGGAAATTGCCCCGGGTAAGAACGCCCGTGCGGTGGACCGGCACCGGTTCGGCCACAATCAACGCCGCGCCTCCGAGGGCACGTTCCAACAGATACTTGCCAAAGCGGGGGCCGGGGAGACCCTGATCCGACATGTTGGCGGTATGCGCGCCGAAGACGATGCGGTTGCGGAGGGTGTGGTCGCGCAACTGCACGGGCGACATCAGGCGGGGGTACTGGGTCATGGCCGGGCCTCCTGCAGCCGATGGCAACAGGAATCGACACATGTGTCAAGTTTTCACCATCTCACAGCTGGGGACCGGACTTTTCGAAAAGTCCGGACCGGAGCCTTTGAAGGCTCCGGTGCGATTTCTTTGAAGAAATCGCCTATTCTGCGGCGGTTTCGTGCGCCGCGTCCCAGCCCGCGATGGCCTTCACTTCCAGGAATTCCTCGATCCCCCAATGCCCGCCTTCGCGCGCGCGGCCCGAGGCCTTGACGCCGCCGAACGGCGCCCCGGCCCCGCGCCTGCGTCCGTTCATCTCGATCATCCCGGCCCGCAGCGCCCGGGCCAGCCGGTTGCGCCGCGCGCCGTCAGCGGTCTGGACATAGTTCGTGAGGCCGTAAGGCGTGTCATTGGCGATGCGCAGGCCCTCTTCTTCGGTCTCGAAAGGGATGATCGACAGGACGGGGCCAAAGATCTCCTCACGCTCGATGGTCATGCCGGGACGCACGTCGGCAAAGACCGTGGGGCGGACGTAGAAGCCCTTGTTCATCCCTTCCGGCAGGCCAAGGCCCCCGGCCACCAGCCGCGCGCCTTCGTCGATGCCCTTCTGGATATAACCCTGGATCTGGTCCCATTGGCGCTTGTTCACCACCGGGCCGATGTGGTTACCGGGCTGGCTGGCGGGGCCGACCTTGATCGACTGCGCCACTTCGGTCGCAATTTCCACGGCGCGGTCGTAGTAGGGACGCTCGACCAACATCCGGCTGGGCGCGTTGCAGGACTGGCCCGAGTTGTACATCAGGTGCCGCACGCCACGTTCCACGGCCTTTTCGTCGGCATCGGCAAAGACCATGTTCGCGCCCTTGCCGCCAAGTTCCAGCGTCACGCGTTTCAGCGTCTGCGCTGCCGCCACGCTGATTGCACGACCGGCGCGGGTTGATCCGGTAAAGCTGATCATCTCGACATCAGGGTGGCTGGAAAGCTGCGCCCCAACCCCCGGCCCATCGCCGTTCACTAGGTTGAAAACACCCGGCGGAACGCCAGCATCGTGGCAGAACTCGGCGAAGAGAATCGAGGACAGCGGCGATTCCTCGGAGGGTTTCAAGACGCAGGGGCACCCTGCCAGAAGTGCCGGGATCACCTTGAGCGTTACCTGATTCATCGGCCAGTTCCATGGCGTGATCAGGCCGACGACGCCGATCGGTTCCAGCGCGATGCGGTTGTCGGGGGCGTGGGGGCCCAGCGGTTTCACCCACTCGATCTTGTCAAACGCGGTCAGGAAGTTCTGCAGGTGCCAGGGCAGACATTCGGCCTGGTCGTTGCGGCTCATGTCGATGGGGGCGCCCATTTCCAGGCTGATCGCTTGAGCGAGTTCCTCTTTCCGGGCGATGTACTGATCCAAAATCCGCTCAACCACCTTGCGGCGCTCGGCGGGAGGGGTGGCGGCCCAGGCGGGGAAGGCTGCCTTGGCGGCAGCGACGGCTGCATCGGTGTCGGCCTGATCGCCAAGGCTGATCGTGGCGCAGACCTCTTCCGTTGACGGATCGATCACCGCGCAGTCGCGCGGGGTGTGCGGCGCGACCCAGGCGCCGTTGATGTAGAACTCGCGCTTGATGATCATTGGGGCTCTCCCGCTGTGAGGAATTTGATCATATCCTGACAGGACCGGTGAGCCGGGGCAAGGGCGGTCCGCGTCAGCGGTTCCGCAATGGGCGGACCATCTTGGTCGAAGAGGCGAAGCCAAACAGATGGCGCAGGATGCCAAGGCGTTCGGTTCCGGCGGCGACAAAGCCCTGGCGTTCGTACAACTTGCGGGCGCGCCAGTTGGCGTCGATCACGTCAAGACGGATAGAGCTGTAGCCGCGGGCCAGAGCTTCGTCGTAAAGGGCGGCAAGCAGGAGGCTTCCGACCCCCTTTCCACGATGGGCGCGCGCAACGCAAATGCCATCTACCAGGAAGCGGTCGTTGTCGATGTCGGAGTTCATTGCCCAGAGAAGCGTGCCCCGCCAGCGGCCGCCGAAAGTGCCATAAGTTGCGGCCAGATCGGCCCAGCCGCCAGAGGCAAATCCGCCCTGCGGCGTCTTGAATCCGGCAATCCCGATCAACGCGCCGGATTCGTCCAGCGCGGCGATGCAATGGTCGGCGCGGATGACGCGCTCGAAGAAGGTGATGGCCTTGGCGTCAGGGCCCATAACGCGGCCCAGTTTGCCGCCGAACGCCTCCCAGTAAAGCCGCGCGGCCTGGGGGCGCAGGTGGGGGTGCAGACCAAGGAAGACCGTCACGCCCATGTCAGTGCCCGGGCGAGAAGATTGGCGTGATCTGCTCCCAGAATCCAGCCTTCGTCGGATGCGATGGCGGGGGCGTCAAACAAGGGGCCGAGGCAGTTTCGTTTCGACAGGCGATAGAGGGCACTGGAGAGAAGCCGGACCTGCGCCTGGTCAGCAGGCAAGGTCTGGGCGTTGGCAAGGATCGCAACCGGACCAGCGAGGAGCGAGGGGTAGACTTCAGCCAGAACAACGGGTGCGTCTGGAGCGTGGAACGGCCAGACAGCAGTCTCCGGGTGTTGCGACAGCCGATGGATCATCGGCAGGCCCAAAAGGCTTTGCGAGCCAACGGACCCCGGGTTGAACAGCATCCAAGGGCTTTTCGCGCGGGGCACGACAGTTTCGGCATGGCGACATTCGGCCAACCCGAGGGCTGCATAGTCGATGCCGGTGCGGCGGGCAGGTAGGCCGGGCCAGGACTGATTGGACGGGTGACTCCAGAACGGGCCTGGACCTTCGGGGAAGAGGGCATTGATGGCGGCAGCGACGGCGAAGCGATTGTTGAAGTTATCTGCCGTGTCGGTGATGCGGGTGGCGAGCCAAGCCCAGAGCGCGGGTGTGTCGCTGCCGGTCAGGCGTTGGGCGAAGCCGGTCGGATAGCCCATGGCGAAGTCAAAGCCGATCAACAGGCGCAATCCGTCGGTGCGGGCGGTGTCGATCAGCGTTCGCAGATGTGCCTCGGCAGCGGCACGGGTGCGATGATGCCATTCGGCGCCACCCTCGGCATCGTGGCAGCCGATCCAGATGGCATTGGCCCGGTTGGTCGCACTGGTTGGCAGGTTGGCTGCCGACCAATCAACCACGATAACCCGGTCAAAGTGCAAGGCCCGCCTCGCGCAGGATGAAATCAGCGACGGCACTGGTGTCATTCAGATCCAGCACGGGGACCGGCAGGTCAAGTGCGGCGTCAGTCGCCACGGCACGAACCAAGGGGTCGTCAGGCTGAATCAGGGACTGGCCAGTTTCGGCTCGCCAGACCTCCACCTTCGGGTGGGGATCGCGCTTGTAGCCCTCGACCAGGATCAGGTCGACGGGCGCAAGGCGGGACAGTATTGCGGGTAGCTCAGGCTCTGGCCCACGATGTTCGACCATGAGGGCAAAGCGGTTCCGGGAGGCCAGCACGACCTCGCGCGCGCCAGCCTCGCGGTGGCGGAAGGTGTCCTTGCCAGGTTGGTCCAGATCGACCTCATGGTGGACATGCTTGACGGTCGATACCGAAAAGCCGCGTCTGGAAATGTCGGCGACAAGCCGTTCCATCAAGCTGGTCTTGCCCGAGTTCTTCCAGCCGATGACCCCGTAGACCTTCATGCCGCGCCCTTCAACAGGGCTTCGGCGGCGGCGAGGTCGAATGGCGAGTTCACGTTCAGGAAGACCTGGGGGTCTGGGAACAGTGCCCGAGTGGCCTGTTGGGCGGCGGTGAAGCGGGTGACCTTGGCTTCGCCCCTGCCAAGGAAAGCCGCCAGTGCCGGGACAAGCGCCACGGGCCAGACCGCGGTGGCCGGGTGGTCGCCGGTCTCGTCGCCAGCAAAGGCGAGACCGTTGGGGGAGTGTTCTGCGGCGCGAACGAGCTGAGGGACAAGGTCGGCGGGAAGAAATGGCGTGTCCACCGGGCAAGAGACAATATGCGTTGCCCCCTGTTCAGCAGCGTGGATCAGGGCGGCCAGGATGCCGGACAGTGGGCCTTGCGGCTTGGCGTCGGGTATCACTCGGCAGCCAAAGCTTGCAAAGCGCTCGGGGTCGCGGTTGGCCGAGATCAAGATTGCGTCGACCTGCGGTGCCAGCCGGTTCAGCACATGAGCGATCAGTGGGCGACTGGCCAGCGGAACAAAGGCCTTGTCGCTTCCCATGCGTCGGCTTTCACCACCGGCAAGAATGACCCCGAAGATGCGCACGCTGGTGCCTTTCCGATCCTTGGCTGAAAAGCCTAATCTGTCAGGCGACAGGCGCAAGCATCCACTTGGGGCGCACGGGAAATTCGCAGGCTGGTACCGTGGGGGAATCTGCCCCTAGCCTTCAAGCGGATTTCCGTTCGCCTGCACAAGAAGGATGCCGTGGTTGCTGTCGTCGTCATCATCCGTGATCACACGCGTGGACACGCCCGGCAAATCGCCAAAAGCGTCGGACAGTTTCTTGGGGTACCAGGTGGACGGCAGAGAGGTAAAGCCAGGTACGCCGCGCAGCACCGTCGAGGTAGCCTGCGTACACATGGCCTTTGGAACCGCGCCGTATTCCTTCACGCGGCGCAGGACCAGTTCGGCGATCTCGGGCGAAACCTCGATCCTTTGTTCGATGACGTCATAGGTCGCGCGCGCGTGGTAGTCTATGTAAAAGGCAATCGCCTTGTCCGTCATCCCGAAATGCACGTCATTTCGTTCCGGCAAGCGCGGATGATGCCAGGTGCCTGCCGGATCGAAAATTACCCGTTCCGATCCGTTGACCAGAATAGCGGAATGCGCCCCTGACCGCGAGGACTTGTTCACCACCGTGTAAAGGGTGATGTAGGTCGGCGCACCGGCGACAAAACGCGCGGCATCAACCTGGTCTTGCGGGGCCCATTTCGGCTCGGCACCGCAGGCGGCAAGGCCGAGAAAGACCATCAGGCCAAGTGCAAGGCGCAGCATCGCGTTCCCCGGATCACTGAATTGTCAGGCGTTCACCAGTGCCATGAAGATCAGGATGGCGATCGAGATGCCAACCACCCAGATCGACATGCGGATGAAGCCTGCGAAGGTCTTTTCCTGCTCGCGGATGTCCATCGAGCCGTGCTTGTGTTCGCCGTGGGTATGGTCAGCCATGGTTCCCGTATCCTTTTTCGTGTTTCCAGCCCAATAGCCGATTCAGTCCGGCCTGTCACGGGGTTGCCACCGGGGCCCGTTGTCACGCCGAGCCATCACCGGAATCGCCCCCGGTCCAACCGGCATTCAGTTGGAAACCGATCCGGCGTGGCGGCTCTTCGCCGCCTTCCTTGGGCACAGCGCGCAAGGTGACCGACAACTGGCTGACATGTTGGATCAGTTGAGTTTTCGCCCCGCCTTCGTCGCGTCCGTAGAAAGTGATGATGTCGGGATCAAAATAGCCGATGCCTTCGATCCGCAGTACGCCCGTCTCATCTCCGGCAAAGCCCATCGCTATTTCCTGCCGTGCATCCAGCTGCTTTTCGAAGTCGCGGATGTACATGACCAGACGGTCATGCGCCCATTCGGCAGGGGTTTTCGGTTCCCTCGGTTTCTTTGCCGCCGCCTTAGCCATCAGATTCTTGCCCATTCCCACGCGCCTGCGGCGCTGAGGGAACGGGAAACCTGCCCGCGCTGCAAGAGGCAGTTCAGATGTGCCACTGTTTCGACCAATGCCAGCCCATGCTCTGCGGCTGCGATCTCGCGCCGGAAGAGCGGCAGAAAGCAGTCGGATGCTGTGCGGGGCGTGGCCAGGTGATCCAGCATCCGGACCAACGCGCTTTCGTGATTCTCGATCATCTGACCCAGGCGGAAGGGCAGGCCATGGAACGGCAGCTTGTGTCCGGGAAGGATCAATTGGTCGTCGCGGGCATGGGCAGTAAACGCCTGGCAACTGTCCAACCATTCGGTCAAGGGGTCGGCCTCCGGCTCGGTCGGATAGACCCCAATGTTTGCTGAAATTCCCGGCAAAAGCTGGTCGCCGCCAAGGACGATTCCGTCATCTGACCAGAGTGTCGCATGGTCCGGCGCATGGCCATGCCCGATCCGCACAGTCCAGTCGCGGCCGCCGACCCGCAGCCGCTGACCCTCGACGATCCGGGTGAAGCCAACCGGCATCGGCTCGACGATATCTGCAAAATTGAACGGTCTTTCTGTTGCCCGTTTCGCCAGCTCTGTCTCGGTCAATCCAGCACGCCGAAAATAGGTCATTGCCTCGGGCGAGGGGCGGTCCTGCACGTCCAGCGTCAGCATCCGCGCGTAAAGCCACGCAGTTCTTGTCGCCAACAGCTCGGCGCCTCGCGCCTGAAACCAGCCGACCAGGCCCACATGGTCGGGGTGATGATGGGTCAGGATGACCCGGGTCACCGGCTTTCCTGCCAGAGGCCCGTTCAGAAGCTTTTCCCAAATCACTTTCGACCGTTTCGAGGCCAGGCCTGCGTCGATCAGCGTCCAGCCGATGCCATCGTCCAGCGCGTAGATGTTCACATGGTCCAGCGCCATTGGCAGCGGCAGGCGCAGCCACAGGATGCCCTCTGCCACGCGGATCGCCTCTCCTTCGTGCGGAGCGGCCTCCCACGGATGGCGGATGCCATCCTTCACGCGGCCAGGTCTTCCGCGCTGATCGCATAAAGCCCCTCAGCCCCCTCGCGGACCTGGGCCAGAAGCGAGACATGTTCGGGCAGGATGCGACGAATCATGACCCGCGCAAGTGCCAGACGCGACGGGTCGGCCAGTGCCGCCTTCAGATGGGCCTGCGCCCCCAGAACCCGGGCGAAGGCCCGCAAGTAAGGCACGGCGCCTGCGAAACGATCGTTCAGCGGCTGGGCAAGAACCGTCTCGGTCGCCTCGCGCAGCGCTTCCGCCGATTGCCACACATCGCCTGCCAGTTCAGGCACGCGTGCCCGTGCTGCCTCGGCGCCGCGCTGGACCTCGTCGATCAGGCGGAACGCTGCTTCGCCCCCGTCCTGCATCTTGCGGCCCACCAGGTCCATCGCCTGAATGCCGTTCGTGCCCTCATAGATTGGCGTGATCCTTGCATCGCGGCTGAACTGGGCGGCACCGGTTTCCTCGATGAAGCCCATCCCGCCGTGAATCTGCACGCCAAGGTGAGAGACCTCGCAGCCCACATCCGTACCATGCGCCTTGGCGATAGGGGTCAGGAAGGCTGCCCGCGCCTGCCAGTCCGCACTGCCGGTCGCGGTCGCCATGTCGATCGCCACTGCGCAGGACATGGCGATGGAGCGGGCAGCGAAGACCTCGGCCCGCATGACGGCCAGCATCCGGCGGACGTCGGCATGATCCAGGATCGGACCCGTCTTCGATAAGGGCGTCGCGCCCTGTCGACGGTCGCCTGCATAAGCCAGCGCATGCTGCAGCGCCGCCTCGGCCACGCCAACCCCTTGGACCGCAACCGAAAGCCGCGCGTTGTTCATCATTGTGAACATCGCCGCCATCCCCTTGTGCGGCGCTCCCACCAGCCAGCCCTTGGCCCCGTCGAACTGCATGACGCAGGTCGGGCTGCCATGGATGCCCAGCTTGTGCTCAAGACTGACGACGCGCAACGAGTTCCGGTCCCCCAGCCGCCCCTCGGCATCCGGAATGAACTTCGGCACCATGAACAGGCTGATCCCCTTCGTCCCGTCGGCCCCGTCCGGCAGCCGCGCCAGAACCAGATGACACACGTTCGACACCAGATCGCTGTCGCCCCAGGTGATGAAGATTTTCTGCCCGGTGATCGCAAAGGTCCCGTCGCCCAGCGGCTCTGCCTTCGTGCGCAAGGCGCCCACATCCGTGCCCGCATGCGGTTCTGTCAGGTTCATTGTCCCCGACCATTCGCCCGAAGTCAGCTTCGGCAGATACAGCGCCTTGATTTCCTCGCTGGCATGATGCTCCAGCGCTTCGATCTGCCCTTTGGACAGAACTGGCTTCAACTGCAGCGCCAGACAGGCGCCCGACATCATGTCGTCCACACCCAGCGCAAGGCTGATCGGCAGTCCCATGCCGCCAAAGGCTGGGCTCGCCGCCATACCAACCCAGCCACCCTTGGCAATCGCCCTGTAGCCCTCGTCAAATCCAGGAGAAGAAACAACCGCCCCATTCTCCAGCCGCGCCGGATGCTTGTCCCCGCTGCGATTCAGGGGCGCCAGAACATCCGTCGCGATCCGCCCGGCTTCGGTCAGGATCGCCTCGGCCAGTTCCGGCGTCGCCTCAGCGAAGCGCGGGGTTGCGGCCACTTCGGCAAAGCCCACGACATGATCCAGGATGAAGCGAATGTCCTTGACCGGTGCGCGATAGGGCATGGAGGCCTCCCGTTGGAACTTGGCAAGACGGGGGGTCTGCCGTAAGCACACCCCAGCCGAACGCTATGCGTTTCGTGCCGCCCTTCAAGCCGGACGCTGCGTCAGATGACCGTAACCCTTGCCCCCGACGTCCCCGGTTTGGCCGAGGCAGCCCGGCTTCTGGCCAAAGGCGAGCTGGTCGCCTTCCCGACGGAGACGGTCTATGGCCTGGGCGGCGATGCCCGATCGGACCGCGCGGTCGCACGGATCTTCGAAGCCAAAGGCCGCCCGAGCTTTAACCCGCTGATCGTCCACCTGCCCGACCTCGAGACGATTGAACGCCTTGCCGAGGTTGGCCCCAAGGCGCGTGATCTGGCGCAGGCCTTCTGGCCTGGTCCCTTGACTCTGGTCTTGCCGTTGCGGGACGGGTCCGGAATCTCTCCTCTGGTGTCGGCAGGTCTACCGACAGTTGCTGTGCGCGTGCCAGCACACCCTCTTGCCCAAAGCTTACTTCGGGCCTTCGGGGGCCCCATTGCAGCGCCATCGGCCAACCCCTCGGGTCGTGTTTCGCCCACCCGGGCCGACCATGTGCTGGAGGGCCTTTCGGGCCGCATTGCCGCCGTGCTGGACGGCGGTCCTTGTGCAGTGGGCCTGGAATCGACAATTGTCATGGCAGACCCCGAACCCGTCCTTCTTCGTCCCGGCGGTCTGCCGGTCGAGGCTCTGGAGGCAGCCCTTGGCGCCCCTCTCGCCATCGGCGGCGATGCGGGCAGACCTACCTCGCCCGGTCAGCTTGCCTCGCACTACGCCCCCAATGCCGCCCTGAGGCTGAATGCCACTCTCCCGGAGCCGGGCGAGGTTCTGGTCGGGTTCGGCCCGGTAAAGGGTGCGATGGCACTATCGGTCAGCGGAGATCTGGTAGAAGCCGCCGCGCGCCTGTTTCACGTACTGAGAGAGGCCGACAGACTGGCCGGACCTGGCGGTCGCATTGCTTTTGCGCCCATCCCCGAAACCGGCCTGGGCCTTGCGATCAACGACCGTCTGCGCCGCGCGGCAGCCCCACACTAGGCGCGCGGTGGCTGCACCAGCCCGCGCTGCACTGCCGGACGTGCCAGGAACCGGTCAAGATAGGCCGGGACATGTTTCAGCCGGTGCCAGCCCACGATGTCCGCAGCCTTGTAGAAATCGCGCAGCGTCCGCAGCCATGGACCGATGGCGATATCGGCAATCGAGTACTCTCCCGCAATCCAGTCCTTGCCCGCCAGCGCGCCGTCCAGCACCTTCAACAGTCGTTCTGCCTCGGCACGGTAGCGTTCCTTCGGACGGGGATCATCCACCTCTTTGCCCGCAAAATGGTGGAAAAAGCCCAGCTGCCCGAACATCGGCCCGATGCCGCCCATCTGGAGCATGACCCACTGGATCACCTCCCAACGGTTGCCCTCGGGGATCAGCTTTCCCGACTTCTCGGCAAGATACAGAAGGATCGCCCCGCTTTCGAACAGCGCCAGCGGCTGGCCCCCCGGCCCTTGCGGATCGATGATCGCCGGGATCTTGTTGTTCGGGTTCAGGCTCAGGAATTCGGGGCTGGTCTGGTCGTTCTTCGCAAAGTCGATCAGATGCGCGTCATAGGCCAGGCCCATCTCTTCCAGCGCGATTGAGACCTTCACCCCGTTTGGCGTGGGCAGAGAGTATAGCTGGATCGCCGCAGGATTGCGTGGCGGCCAGCGCCGGGTGATCGGGAAGTCGGCAAGGTCTGACACGATGCGCTCCATGCTTGGGACTGTACGAGCCTAGGCAAAAATTCCCCCTGCGAAACCGTTAATGTTGTGCAATAGTTGGCCCGGGCCTGTGCGCCTGCGCAATCAAAACGCCCGCCGTTCAAGGTGGGCACCAAAAGGGAACCGTGGAATGCTTAACGAATTCAAAGCCTTCATCTCGAAGGGTAACGTCCTTGACCTCGCCGTCGGTATCATCATCGGCGCGGCCTTCACTGCAATCGTCACCTCGCTGGTAGATGACCTCGTCCAACCGCTGATCGGCATGATCATCGGCGGGATCGATTTCAGCTCTCTGGGCTTCTCGATCGGCGATGCCCGCTTTGCCATCGGCAATTTCATCACTGCGGTCATCAAGTTCCTGATCATCGCCTGGGTGGTGTTCCTGCTGGTCAAGGCCGTGAACAAGATGATGCCGAAGAAGGAAGAGGCGCCGGCCGCCCCGGCTGGTCCTTCCGACAACGACCTTCTGAAGGACATCCTGGCCGAGCTGAAAAAGCGCTAAGGCCTGGAGAACGAACGGAACGGCCCGCAGCGCTATGCTTCGGGCCGTTTCCTTAAGCGGTCGCCGGCCGGGGCCGCAGGTACCAGTACCACAGCCGATAGGTCCACAGCATGACCAGCGGTCCGAAATGCACTGCGGCCGGGGGCCAACTGCCCCAGTTGTGCAGCGCCGCCCAGTGGATCAGCACCAGCACCGCCGCCGGATAGGCCAGCCGTTGCAAGGTTTTCCACCCGCTGTGCAGCCAGCGCTGCGAAGCATTGTTCGATGTCACCGCCAGGGGCACGAAGATCAGCATGGCCAGCCAACCGCTCCAGATTTCCACATGCGGCAGAGCCTGGATGATCCGGTCCAGCGTGCCTCGGTCGATCACATAGACCACCGTGTGCAGCGCGGCGTAGACAAAGGCCGCCACCTCGATATCGCGGCGGTGATGCACCAGCCAGCGCGGCCAGCTTTGCCCTCGGAACACGAGCATCAGGCCCGAGGCCATCATGCCAACGATCATGAAACGCGCGGCCCATTCACCTGTAGGGTGCAACAGCCGATGGAACGCCTGCGGATCGCCGCCCGTCACCGCGCCGATCATCGGCAGGGCAGGCAGGCAAAGGACAAGCCAAAGAATAAGGGTCGAGCGCTTCTGGCCAAGGATCGTCATGGGGGCACCTTTCGCTGGTTCACATCCTACGCCCCATGCGTTACCTTCCGTCGTGTCATTTCTGCTGCGTGACCGGCCCCCCGAAGACAAGCCGCAGACGCAACAATGGCAGATAGCGCAAGGGATCGGACAGGATCAGACCCGGCAGATGCTGGGCCTTGATCGCCCGAGCAAGCAGGCGGCGGGCCTCGGTTCTCATCGTCTCGACCAGACGAGCATCTTGCAGCTTGGCCCATAGTGCCTGATTTGCTTCGCGTCGGCTTTCCAGGCTGTTGCCCGCCCAATCCGGCGTCGCGAACTTCAGAGTGCTCAGGTCGCATCCGCTGGAAACCCTGATCCCAGGCTGGCGCAGGAACTTCCGCCACATGTGCAGGTCGCTCCACAGATCCTCTGGTGCGGGCGACCAGCCATCCGGCAAGCGGCGATAGGCGTCCAGCCGATAGGCAGCTTCGGTCGGGCCGAAGAAGTTCCAACGCTGTTTCAACATTTTCCGGCAATAGCGTGCCTGGCGTAGATCGCCGAACGGCCCGGCATGCAGACATCCGTCCGGTTGGACGGTGAAGCCGGGAACCGAGACAAAATCTGCCTCGGCCAGTAGCCCCGACAGAGTCGACAGATGGTTGGACAGCCACAGGTCGTCATCGCCGATATGCGCGACGAAGGTAGAGGCTGCGCCCGCCAGCACAGCGGCGCGGTGCAGTTCTCCGTGCCGCTGACCCTTGGGAAAGGCGAATACATGCACACGCGGGTCGGTTTCCGCAAATGTCCGGGCGACTTCTGCGGTTTCTTGGGGTGCCCCGTCGCAGACAATGCACAGCTCGAAATCCGTATCTGTCTGCGCCAGCACCGACTTGATGGCGAAGGGCAGCATATGAGGCGGTCGCACCACGGGCAGAAGCACCGTGAACTGCCGACGCGGACGGGGGCGGCGCGCCTCCGAATAGTCCGGGAAGGTCATCGCAGGGGAAGGCCCGCGATTGCGCGGATATCAGCGATGTGTCGCACGATAGCCGCGGCCTCGGGCGCAGGGCTTTTCGGGGCCGGTCCACCGCGGATGTGATCCAGGAAGACCCGCAGCTCGGCCAAGAGCGGCATATCGGTCGCGATTGCAACCTCTTCTGTTCGCCCATCCCGCCAGCGAACCTGAATCCGGTCGTCGTAACTGTCCCCGAATTGTGCCGACCCTTCGGATCCGACCAGCAGCACCGACCGCCGGCTGATCGGATGGCAACCCGAGACATGCAGCCCGACCGACGGGCCGGTTTCGTCTTGCAGTAATGCTGACGCCTCGGCATGGACACCAAATGCGGTAAAGCCCGAGGCCTGCCGCACTGCTGGAAGATAACCCAGGATTTCCAGCGTGATTGAAAGATCGTGCGGCATGAGATGCCAGATCGAATCCGAGGTCTGGTCGTGACTGTGCCAGCCAAGCCGCCAGCTTTGCAGATGTCTGGTCTGGCCCAATATGCCCTTGGCATGGAACTCCGCCAGTTGCACCACCCCTGCGTGATAACGCCACTTGTCCATGGAAAAGACCCGTTCACCGGCGCGATCAGCGATGGACTGGGCAACAGCAGGGTCGTCGCAAAGAGGCTTTTCCACAAAGATCGGGCGCCCTGTCGGCAACAGCGCCTCGACGATTTCGGCATGCGAGATTGTCGTGCTCGCGACCACATAGCCGTCAGCCGGCGGCAGGTCGCGCACATCGGCATGAATGCTTGTCGCGCCACCGGTCTGCGCCGTTGCCCGGCTTTCCGGACTGCGCGCCACCACCATGACTTCGGCCCCCAGCGCGCACAGGTCGCGCAGGATGTACTTTCCCCAGCTGCCGCATCCCACAAGACCGATCCGCATCAGGCCACCGAACGTGTTTTCTGTGCAGCAAGCCATGCTGCCCGCATCGAGGCATAATCGTGTGCCGGACTGGTGTCCCTTGGCGACAAGATCGGTCCTGCGGCGGGCCAATCCAGCCGCAAATCCGGGTCATCATAGCGACAGCCAAGTTCTTCCGAGACGTTCCATGTCGTGCTCAGCCCATAGACGTAAGTCGTCGGATCGGCGAACCAAAAGCCATGACAGACCCCTGGAGGGATGTACACGGTAGACGGCTCATCCCCGCACAAGGTCAGGAAAAGGGTCGTGCGAGTCGCGGGATCGTCAGGGCGCAGGTCATGCAAACCCAGCAGCATCGTGCCAGACAAAACCAGAAGATAGTCGGCGTGGCAGGGATGAACATGTACGCCGCGCAGCACGTTTCCCGCACTGCGCACCAGGTTCCATTGCAGGAATGCCCCCGAGGGGGTCCAGTCAGAGCGGTAGATTTCGGCTAGAACGCCGCGTGTGTCAGCATGCTGGGTAAGGCGTCGCAAAATTACGCCTTTGGGCAAGGCTTCTGAATGCATTAGCAGTCCCGGTGAAAGTTTGAAAAAACACGTACTGCAGGGCTAAGCAACTCATATCAAATTACCTGAATTTCAGCGTACTGCAAAGGCGGGGCGCGCCGCACGCGCCCCGATCCAGTTCTACTAAATGCCAACGGCTTCGACCGCCGAAATCGCGGGCAGTCCCAGGGCCTCGCCCACTGCGGCATAAGTCAGCTTGCCCGCGTGCACGTTCAACCCGTTCAGAAGATGGCGATCCTCGGCGCAGGCCTTCTTCCAGCCCTTGTCGGCCAGCGCCAGCATGAAAGGCATCGTCGCATTGCCCAGCGCCTGGGTCGAAGTGCGCGCCACAGCTCCCGGCATGTTGGCAACACAGTAATGCATGATCCCGTCGACCTCATAGATCGGGTCCTGGTGCGTGGTGGCCCTGCTGGTCTCGAAACAGCCGCCCTGGTCGATCGCCACATCCACCAGCGCCGCGCCTGGCTTCAGCTCTTTCAGTTGCGCTTTCGAGATAAGCTTGGGCGCCGCCGCGCCAGGGATCAGCACCGCGCCGATGATGAGGTCGGCCTCGCGGGCCAGCGCAATCGTGTTCCCGGCGCTGGCATAGGCGTTCTTGAAGTCGCGGCCAAAGACATCGTCCAGATAGCGCAGCCGGTTGATCGACCGGTCCAGCACCGTGACATCCGCGCCCATCCCCGCTGCAACTTTCGCTGCATGCGTCCCCACCACGCCGCCGCCGATGACCAGAACCTTGGCGGGTGACACGCCCGGGACCCCGCCCAACAGGACGCCCCGCCCACCATTGGCCTTCTGCAGCGTCCAGGCACCCACCTGCGGCGCAAGCCGCCCCGCCACCTCGGACATCGGTGCCAGAAGGGGCAACCCGCCCCGGTCATCAGTCACGGTTTCATAGGCGATGCAGGTCGCGCCCGATTTCAGCAGGTCCTTAGTCTGCGCCGGATCGGGCGCCAGGTGCAAATATGTGAACAGCACCTGCCCCTCGCGTAGACGTTTGCGCTCTACCGCCTGCGGCTCCTTGACCTTGACGATCATCTCGGCCTTCTCGAACACCTCTTCGGCGGTGTCGACGATCTTGGCCCCGGCGGCCTTGTAGTCCGCATCCGAAAAGCCCGCGCCGACCCCGGCGCCCTTCTCGATCATGACCTTGTGGCCATGCGCCACTGCCTCACGCGCCGCATCCGGGGTCATGCCGACGCGGAACTCTTGCGGCTTGATCTCTTTAGGGCATCCGATCTTCATTTCTTGTCTCCCTGCGGGACCTGGCCCGTCTGTCTGTTCTGGGAAAAGTCTGATCCTCTTTTTCCGGCAATGCTTTGAATTCCGGGTGACCTGCGGGCCGTCGTGCAGTAGATTTCTGCGCAAATTGCCCTCATCATCGAAGAAATCACCGCGATCATGGATCTTGACGCTACAGACCGCCGCATCCTGACAGTGCTGCAAAAGCAGGGAAGGATCACCAATGCCGAGCTGTCAGAGGTGGTGAACCTGTCCCCCTCCGCCTGCCACCGCCGGGTGCAACGGCTAGAGGAAGAGGGGTTCATCGCCGGGTATGTCGCCCTTCTCGACACCCGCAAGATGGGCCGGATGACCACGGTCTTTGTGGAAATTACCCTGCAAAGTCAGGCAGAAGACCTGCTTGACGCGTTCGAGCGTGAAGTGGCGAAAGTGCCCGATCTGCTGGAATGCCACCTGATGGCGGGGACAGCGGACTACCTGTTGAAGATCATGGCCGAAGATACCGAGGACTTTGCCCGCATCCACCGCCAGTTCCTCTCGCGCCTGCCGGGCGTGCGGCAGATGCAGTCATCCTTCGCGCTGCGGACAGTGGTCAGGACGACGGCGCTTTCGGTCTGAGGATGTCGTTCTGGCGGTGGTTAACAATGACTGAATGATGCCGAGACGCCTTCCTTGGACCGGTCGGGACAAACCGTAGCCAAGTACCTGAGGACGCTGGATTAATCCCGCTCGTTTCGACTGTGAAAGTCGTCTGGCATCGGTATGGAAAGAGTCTGGCTTTTATACAGACGCGCGCCCGACTTCGGCTGCGTTAACCACGACCGGCGAATCACGTCCGTGGCGCTGGGCTAGGCGCGATAGTGGTCGCGATACCAGGCGACGAAGGCCGCCACGCCTTCGCGCACGCCGGTTTCCGGACGATAGCCGGTCAGGCGTTGCAAGAGGCTGCAATCGGCCCAGGTCTCTGGGACGTCGCCTTTCTGCATCTCCTTGAAGTTCTTCGCGACCGTAAAGCCCAGAGCCCGTTCGATCTCGTCCACGAAGGTCATCAACGGAACGCGGGTCGAATTGCCAATGTTCACGATCCGCCAGGGTGCAACCGGGCTAAGACTGTCGCCGGGCGGAATTTCCTCTGGCCGCGCAGGCCGGACCGGTGGCACGTCGATCAAAAGGCGAATGCCCCGCACCAGATCGGTCACGTAGGTGAAGTCGCGGGCCATCTGGCCGTGGTTGTAGATCTCGATCGGCTCGCCCGAGAGCGCTGCCCTGACGAACTTGAACAGCGCCATGTCGGGCCGCCCCCATGGGCCGTAGACGGTGAAGAAACGGAACATCGTCACCGGCATCTGCCAAAGATGCGCGTAGGAATGCGCCATAGCCTCATTCGCCTGCTTGGTCGCGGCATACAGCGTCAGCGGATGCGCGGTCTTTTGCGTTTCCACGAACGGCATTTCGGTGTTCGCCCCATAGGCCGACCAAGCTCGCGCGCGCAGTCCAGCACGTTGAACGCGCCCAGAAGGTTCGCCTCGACATAGGACCGGGGGTTTTCCAGCGAATAGCGCACCCCCGCCTGCGCGGCGAGGTGGACGATCACCTCGGGCCGTTCCCTCTGACACAGGGCCTGCAGGCGGGGCATGTCTTCCAGCATCCCCTCCTCACAAGTGAAGCCGGGGGATTGCAGCAGGATCTGGTGCCGGGCGCGCTTCAGCGCCACGTCATAGTAGGGCGTCATCCCGTCGTAGCCCACGACCCGGAACCCTTCGGCCAGCAGAAGCCGCGCCAGGTGAAAGCCGATGAACCCGGCGGTTCCGGTAATCAGGACAGTGCGCATCATTCGCCCCCTTGTGGCATCAGCCGTTCCGAGACCTGGGCGAAAGTCAAGCGCGCAACGAAAAACCCCCGACCGTTGGGGCGGGGGTTGATCGGTTGGGAATCGCTTCCCCAGTGTCGCTATGACGTCTTAGAGACCGCCTTCGCGCTGAAGCTTCTTCCGGGCAAGTTTCCTTGCACGGCGGACCGCTTCGGCCTGTTCCCGTGCCTTTTTGACGGAGGGCTTCTCGAAATGCTGCTTGAGCTTCATTTCGCGAAACACGCCTTCACGCTGAAGTTTTTTCTTCAGAGCACGGAGAGCCTGTTCGACGTTATTGTCGCGGACGCTGACCTGCATGTGGTTGTCACCACCTTCCTAAGCT
>JALOTD010000035.1 GCA_025458105.1 Tabrizicola sp.
TCGATCATCCTGGTCATCTACGGCATCCTGACCCAGACCAACATCGGCGACCTGTTCGTCGCGGGCGTCCTGCCGGGTCTTCTGGGCCTCATGCTTTACATGCTGGCAGTGGTCTGGGTCGCCTGGCGCCGCCCCGAGGAGGCACCACAGGGAAAGCCAAGCTCGTGGACGGAACGGCTCGCCTCGCTGCGCGGGATCTGGCCCTTCCTGTTCCTGTTCGGCGTCATCATCGGTGGGCTTTATGCCAACCTCTTCACCGCAACCGAGGCTGCGGGCATCGGCGCCGGCATGTCGATCATCGTGGGCTTCCTGCAGCGGACGCTGACGCTGAAGCTACTGCGCACCGTGATCCTGGAAACCGCCTATACCTCGATCTCGCTTTACGTGGTGCTGTTCGGGGCGATGATGCTGTCGAAGCTTCTCACCATGTCGGGGCTGTCGGTCGGCATCCTGGACCTGGTGAACAGCTTCGGCCTGTCGGGCTATGGGCTTATCTTCGCGATCCTGATCGTGTTCCTGGTCCTTGGCTGCGTGATGGACTCGCTGGCGATCATCCTGATCTTCGTGCCGCTCTTTGCACCCGTCGTCGCCGCGCAAGGCTTCGACCTGGTCTGGTTCGGGATCATCGTCGTCGTGGTCACGGAAATCGCGCTGATCACCCCGCCGGTGGGCATGAACGTCTTCGTCCTGAAGGCCGTGCTGCCCGACGTGCCGGTCCTGCGCATCTTCCGCAGCCTCGCGCCCTTCATTGCGGTGGATATCGTCCGCCTGGGGCTTCTGGTGGCCTTTCCTGCCATTTCGCTCTGGCTCGTGACGCATGTCTGACGTGGAACTGCAGGCCGCGGAGATCCTCCGCGTCCTGGATCTCGCCTCGGTGGTTGTCTTCGCGATCACCGGGGCGCTGGTCGCCTCGCGCAAGCAGACGGACATCGTCGGTTTCATGTGGATGGGGGTCATCACCGGCGTGGGCGGCGGCACGCTGCGTGACCTGCTGCTGGACGCGCCGGTGTTCTGGATCGTCGACCCGACGCCCCTGGCCCTGTGTCTCTGCGCTGCCGGACTGGTGCATTTCTCCGCCCATCTGGTGGCTTCGCGCTACCGCTTTCTCTTGTACCTCGACGCCTTCGGCATGGCGCTTGTCACCACAGTCGGCACGGCAAAGGCGCTGGACATGGGCACCGGGCCACTGGTTGTCGTCGGGATGGGGGTCATCACGGCGGCGGTGGGTGGGATCCTGCGCGACATCCTTGGACAGGAGCCGTCGATCCTCCTCCGGCGCGACATCTATGTGACAGCTGCCGTCCTGGGGTCGGTCACCTATGTTCTGGCCGATGCCGCAGGCTTGGCCCGGCCGGAAACAACTGCAATCGCCCTCTTCGCAGGGTTCGCGCTGAGAGCCTGCGCCATCAGATTTGACCTGTTCCTCCCGATCTTCCGCCCCAGCCCGGGAAGAATGCCTGGCCATCGTGGCGAGGTGAAGTGACCGGAATAAAGCAGCGCGACTGGTCCAGCTACTGGATGTTTGCTCCCACGGTTTGAGAGAGCGCTCTGCAGTTTGCAAAAGAACAAAGCCGGTCGAGGTATCTTTGTCGGAAACCTTCGCGGAAAGATGCCCGGTCGGTCGAACATGAGATTTCTGCTTGCCAATCACCGCTATGCCCTGACGCTGCGCGTCGAGTCCAAGCGCGGACAAGATGGGGGCCGTCATGACAAGTATAGGCGACGACAGCCTACATTTGTCTTTACCATGAATGATGATTGGCGGACCCGGAGCGATTCGAACGCCCGACCCTCAGATTCGTAGTCTGATGCTCTATCCAGCTGAGCTACGGGTCCGCAATGTCGGGCGATGTAGCGCCCTTGGGCAAGTGGATGGTGAACTCGGTCCCCTCGCTGTCGCTGCGGGCAAGCTCTAGCCTGCCGCCATGGCCGCGCACCAGTTCTGCGGCAATGGCGAGACCCAGCCCCGTGCCCCCTTTGCGCGCGCCCCCCTGGAAGGCCGAGAAGAGATGCTCGCGCGCCTTCGGCGGCAGGCCAGGCCCGGTGTCGCCGATCCGGATCCACCATTCGCCCTCGTCCTCGCCCGCTGAAAGCTCGATCGTACCGGGTTGGCCGGTTGCCTCGATGGCCTGTCGCGCGTTGCGGACGAGGTTCGACAGCACGCGGTACAGCTGTTCGCTGTCGGCGCGGATCATAAGTCCGTGCGGCACATCGACAAGAAGCGTGATCAGCGTTTCGGCACCAAGCCCCTCGGCCTCTGCGACGTCCTCGGCCAGTTTGGCAAGGTTCAACCGCCGTAATTGGGGCGGCGGCTCTTCCGCCTTGCCGAAGGCCAGAGTGGACTCGCAAAGACTGACCGCGCGGCTGATCGAACCGATCAGCTTCGGGGCAGATCGCGCAACGGTCGGGTCTGCGCTGCCTTCCAGCCGGTCTGCGAACAGTTGCGCTGTTGTCAGGATGTTGCGCAGGTCGTGACTGATCTTGGCGACCGCCCCGCCCAATTGCGCCAGACGTTCCTTCTGCCGCAGCGCCCCGGTCAACTGGGTCTGCATCGACTGCAAAGCCTCTTCTGCCACGCGCAATTCCTCGACATCGGCCGACGGTTCGATCACCCGTCGCGCGTCTTCTGGCGCTTCGGCATAGGTCTGCATATGGCGCACGACACGACGGATCGGGACGACCAGCAGCCGCTGCACGGCCAGGAACAGAAGAAACGCCGTCACGATCGAGATCAGGGCAGACAGGATCAGGATACGCAGCCCATAGTCCAGCATTGCCTCACGCAGGGGGCGCGTCTCGATCGTGACCTCGATCAGGGTGCCCGCCTCTTGCACCGGATAGCCGATCACCCGGACCACCCGGTTCGTCGGGTCGATCAGCACGACAAAGGCGTCACGGATCAACTCCCACGGACCCGCAATGCGCAGATCGAATGTGTCGTGGATTTCCCCTGGAACCGGAGAGGACAGGACCAGCTGGCGCACTTCATCCCGGCGCAGGACGACGTTGTAGACCTCGGCATTCTTCAGAAGCTCGGCTTCCAGTTCCGGCATGATGACGTCTTCGGCCGCAAGCTGGGTCAGCGCGGCAATCTGCGCCTGCTTCAGCCGGGTCAGCAGGAAATCGGCCCGGTAACGGGCAATCGAGGGCACGAAGATCAGCACCTCGGCCAGCATCACGAAGATGACCGTCAGGATCAGGAACCGCCCCGATAGCGTCTTGAGAAAGCCTCGTCGCCGTTCTGCCACCCTGGTCGCCCTTGCCCGGAGTCAGGGAACCCAGCGTTGGACAAAGCGGACGAACCGCTTCAGCGTCGGGCTCTCGAACAATTTTGGGCTAAAGTAGGCACTTGCGGCGCGTTTGGAAACCTCTCCCAGCGTCGGATAGGGTGCAACCATCCCGGCAATGGCGGTCATTTTCAGCTTTGCACTGATTGCCAGCGACCAAAGCCCGATCAGTTCACCCGCCTGGGGGCCCGCAATGCTGGCACCGACGGGGCGGCCCTTGACGATCATGACCTTGATCAGCCCCTTGGACTTCCCCTCGGCCTGGGCGCGGTCGTTGTGGTGGAACTCGGCCCGCACAACGGTCAGCGCGGCCCCATGGGCCTTGCGCGCCTCGGCCTCGGTCAGGCCGACGTGGGCCAGTTCGGGGTCGGTGTAGGTCGCGCGGGGAATGGCGCGGGGGTCGGCCTTGGCGGGCAGACCCAGCACGATCTGGCGCACGACAATTCCCGCGTGCCAGCCCGCGACATGGGTGAACTGCAGACCGCCTGCCACATCGCCCACTGCGTAGACCCGCCGATTGGTCGTGCTGCGCAGCGCAGCGTTGACGGTGATCCCCTTTGGCGTATGGGCGATTCCAGCCTGATCCAGACCCAACCCATCCAGCGAGACCTTGCGGCCAACCGCCATCAGAAGATGGCTGCCCTTCACCAGCTTGCCATCACCCAAGGTGACCTCGACTGCGCCCGGCGTACCCGCCAGCTTGACGACGGGCTGGCCCTCCAAGAGTCGCACGCCTTCCGCACGCAGCTGGTCGATCACGACGGCCGCCAGTTCCGGATCTTCGCGCCCCAGGACCTGCGCGCCTTCGATCACGGTCACCTCGCATCCAAGCCGCCGGTGCGCCTGCGCCAGCTCCACGCCAATGGGGCCGCCGCCGATCACGACCAGATGCTCAGGTCTTTCCCGCAGGGCAAAGATCGTCTCGTTCGTCAGGTAGGGCGTCGTATCCACCCCCTGGATCGGCGGCACAAAGGGGCGCGAGCCGGTGGCGATGACAAAGCGCCGGGCGCGGATGGTCGTGTCCCCGGCCTGAACCTCACGCGGGCCAGTGAACCGGGCAAAGGCGCGGATGACGGTGCAGCCAAGGCCTTCAAACCGTTCCTGGCTGTCGACCGGCGCGATTTGGTCGACGACGGCGGCAACATGATCCTTCACGGCGCCGAAATCGACCTGCGGCGCAATGCCCGGAACCCCGCAAAAGCCATGCCGTTGCGCTTCGGCAGCCTTTGCGGCGGCGATCAGCGCCTTGGACGGCACGCAGCCCGCGTTCAGGCAATCGCCGCCCATCTCTCCGGCCTCGATCAGCACGACACGCGCACCCATCTGCACGGCCCCTGCCGCGACGGACAGCCCGCCAGAGCCCGCGCCGATCACGCAGATATCCGTATCGATCTTCATCTCACTGTGCCTTCCGCAGGAGTTTCACCAGCATCGGCAGCGCCGCCAGGACGGCCAGCCCCAGGATCGGGCCAAGCACTGGCGCGGTGAACAGGATGGAAAGGTCTGGCTTTTCGCCCAAGGCAAAGACATCACCAAGGCCAGAGCCGACCGACGTGAAGACCAGCGCACCAGGAATGATCCCGAGGAAGGTCGTCACGGCATATACGGAAAGCCGCGTACCTGTGAAGGCGGGGACAAGATTGGCCAGAAAGAACGGCACGACAGGCACCAGGCGCATCAGGAACAGGACCGACCATTCGTTCTGCCGGATCCCCTCGATCAACCGTGCCGCAGCCCCGCCGCCCGCGGACAACTTTGCCGAAAGCTTCTCGCCAAAGCCCGAGCGCGCGGCCAGAAAGATCAGGACTGCCCCAAGCGTCGCACCAAGGACGTTGTACAGAACGCCCGGGAAAAGCCCGAACAGAAAGCCGCCGGTCAAGGTCGCCACGGTTCCGCCTGGCAGGCTAAGGGCCACAATCGCGACATAGGCCAGAAGGAAGACCAGAACCGTCATGAGATAATTGCCGTCACGGAACGCGATCAGCACCTCGCGGTGCTGCGCCAGGGTCTCGAAGCTCAGTTGGTCACGAAAGAAGACCGCCCCAGTGATTGCTGCCACGGCAATGGCGAGAATCGGCAGCTTTCTGGCCCAACTCGTGCGGGGTAGGCTTTCGGTCGGCATGATGGTCTGATGTCCTTGCATGGCATCAGACCATGGCCGAGGGGAGGGGGCTTGCACAGGGGCCTCACGCTGCCTTGATCCCCCACAGGACATTCGGCGGGGACCTGTAACATTTCCGGCGGATCAGGCGGCAAATGTTGCAGGAAATCTGCTCTGGACGCGTTGACTTGGGCAAAGTCCGCCCGTAAAGGACGGGCTTCAAGTTACGAGGCCCTCGAATCCGTTCCGGGGTTCGGGTCAATTACGGAGAGCCGCGATGAAGCGCACCTTTCAACCGTCGAACCTGGTTCGCAAGCGCCGCCACGGGTTCCGTGCGCGCATGGCCACCAAGAACGGCCGTCTTGTCCTGGCAGCCCGCCGCGCCAAGGGCCGTCACAAGCTGACCGCCTGATGCAGGCCCCTGCGGGGGCCGTGGGTCGCGTGATGACACCGCCGGAGAACCAAGGGGCAGGCCACAGCGCCGAGGCACCTTTCGGTTCTCCGGCGGTTTCGCTTTGCGTGATGGCCAAGCGCGCCGATTTCCTGAAGGCCGCCAGCGCCCGGCGACAGGGGACAGACGGCTTTCTCTTGCAGGCGCGCAACCGGGCGGATGGCGAGGACCACGTACGCGTTGGCTTCACCGCGTCCAAGAAGATCGGCAATGCCGTGTTGCGCAATCGGGCGAAGCGGCGGCTGCGGGCCCTGGCGCGCGAGGTGCTTGTACCCCTGGCGCGCCCCGGCTGGGATTATGTGCTGGTCGCGCGTCCACAGGCGACGGTGACGCGCTCCTTTGCCGATCTTCGGGCCGATCTGGACCGCGCCCTGCGCCTGGTGCACCGGACATGACGCCGCTGGCCCATGTTCTCGCCCTGCCCGTCCGGGCCTACCGGCTGCTCCTGTCGCCCTGGGTCGGCCATGGCTGCCGCTTTCAGCCCACCTGTTCCGCCTATGCGCTGGAAGCGCTAGAGCGGCACGGCGCGGTCAAGGGTGGCTACCTCACGGCCAATCGCCTGTGCCGCTGCCATCCCTGGGGCGGCCACGGCTATGACCCGGTGCCAGGCGCTGACCCAGAGCACGACGCCAACCGCTAGCGCCGGAATTTTCGAAAATTCCGGACCGATTTCTTCAAAGAAATCGGCGCGTCATTCCAGCGTTGCGATGATGGACCGCAGAGTTTCGATCCCGTCGCCCTTCTCAGAGCTGGTGACCACGATTTCCGGGAAAGCCGCCGGATGCTTGGCCAGCGCGCCCTTGACCTGCTCGATCACGGCGTCCCGCTCCTGCCGGTTGATCTTGTCGACTTTGGTCAGCACGGCCTGAAAGGTCACCGCCGACCGGTCAAGAAGCGTCAGGATCTCTTCATCCACCGCTTTCACTCCGTGCCTTGCGTCGATCAGCACAAAGGCGCGGCGGAGCGTCTGGCGGCCCGCAAGATACTGCTTCAACAGCGCCTGCCACTTGGCGACGACGGCCACCGGGGCCTCGGCATAGCCATAACCCGGCAGGTCGACCAGAAAGCGCGTCTCGCCCAAAGCGAAATAGTTGATCTCTTGTGTCCGACCCGGCGTGTTCGAAGCGCGCGCCAAGGTCTTGCGGCCCGTCAGCGCATTGATAAGACTTGATTTTCCAACATTTGAGCGTCCCGCAAAACAAACCTCGACCCGGTCGGCCGGGGGCAGGCCCGCCATTGCTGTCACGCCTTTCACGAAATCCACCGGCCCGGCGAACAAAAGGCGCCCGGCTTCGCGCACGTCGTCTTCGGGCTCGGGGGCCAGGGTGAAGACCAGCGTCATGCAACGACCGTGGTGCCAAGGGTGACAATGCCACCCGTGAGAACGCGACCGTAGATGCCAAAGTCGGTATGACCGTAAAGGCGCTCCAACGCACCTAGTGTATCAGCATCCTGGATGCCGGTCTCGGGATTTGCCCCTGTTGCCCGGCAGCGACCGATGGTTTGCACGATCTGCAGCCGGACGTCGCCGATGGCGACTTCGCGTCCGACCAGATCGTGGTCTGCCCAGGGCTCCCATCCACCAACCCAGATATTGCCGCGCCAGCGATGGATCGACAGGTCCTGCCCCATACGCGCGGACAGGTCGGCAAGCGATGAAAGCGAATTGATCGCAACGAGCGGCCCATCCATGTCGGTCATCGCGTGACCCGGGGCCGAATAGACCCGCGCCGGTTCTGGGCGGTTCTCGGGCCAGAGCGGGCGCAGCCAGGCGACCAGCCGGGCAGCATCTTCCGGGTCGTCGGGTCGAAAGCTTTCCGTCGGTCGGCGCGGGTGACTTAAAGTGACGCGCCCCGCATTGGGATCTGAGACGCAGGATACCGCCATCAGATCGGCCGATCCCCAGCCACGCAGGAACTGCAGCTTCGGCGCCCAGGTCGGGGGCTCGGTCACCCGCGCAGCCGCATGCGCAATCGCCCAGACCCTGTCAAACGGAAAGGGTTTGTCTGCCGTCAGACTGACCTCGTCCAGCAGTTCAAAGCCGGCCGACTTGATCGGATGGCGGACAAGATGGGCGACGCGTGCCGTCACTTCTTGCCCTTTTTCGGGGGTGCAGCGGGTGGCGGCGCAGCCTTGGCCGCAGCCCGGGCGGCTTTGGCCTCTCGGATGTTGCCGAAGATGTCGGGGCGTTTGCCGTGGCTCCACATGATCAGGTACTGCTGGATGAAGGTGATCGTGTTGTTGGCGATCCAGTAGACCACCAGACCGCTCGCAAAGCCGCCCAGCATGAACATGAAGACCCAAGGCATCCAGGCAAAGATCTGCTGCTGGACCGGATCGGTGGGGGCCGGGTTCAGCTTTTGCTGCGCCCACATCGTAATGCCCAGAAGGATCGGCAGCACACCGATGAAGATCAGGTGCAACAGACTACCGGTTGCGGGCGCATCCCATGGCATGAGGCCAAAGAGGTTGAACAGCGACGACGGGTCGGGCGCCGACAGGTCCTTCAGCCAGCCGAAGAAGGGGGCGTGACGCAGTTCGATCGTGACGAAGATCACCTTGTAGAGCGCAAAGAAGATTGGGATCTGAATCAGGATCGGCAGGCAGCCCGCCGCTGGGTTCACCTTCTTGTCCTTGTATAGCTGCATCATCTCGCGCTGCATCTTCTGGCGATCCTCGCCCGCGCGTTCCTTGATCGCCTCCATTTCGGGCTGCAACTCCTTCATGCGCGCCATCGAGACGTAGGACTTGTATGCAAGGGGCAGCACAAGGAATTTCAGGAAGAAGGTCAGCGCAATGATCGCCCAGCCCATGTTGCCGATCAGCGCATTCAGCCAATGCAGCACCGCAAAGATCGGTTTGGTCAGGAAGTAGAACCAGCCCCAGTCGATCGAATCGAGGAAACCTGCGATGCCCGCCTCGCGCTCATAGGCGCGGATCGTGGCCCATTCCTTGGCCCCCGCGAACAGCCGGATGGTCGAGACCGTCTCTTCCCCCGCGCCCAGGCTGATCGCGGCGGGGCGCACATCGGCCAGATACTCGTTCCGGCTGGGGTCATAGCGCAATACCTGCTTGTGCGGCTTGCCCTGTTCGGGGATCAGCGTGGTCATCCAGTAGTGGTCGGTGAACCCGAGCCAACCGTCGGTCGTGGCCTCGGTCACCTGGGCGGGCAAGCCTTCGGCGGGGACAACTTCGAACTCGGTCTGGTCGACATAGTCGGTTTCGGTCAGTTCACCGTCGGCACGCTGGATCGCACCCTCGTGCACAACAAAGATGTTCTGCAGTTTGGGCAGGCCCTGGCGCACGACCAGTCCGTAGGGCTGAAGGGTCACCTTGGCGGTCGAGCCATTGGTCACCCGATCCGTCACGGTGAACATGTAGTTTTCGTCGATCGAGACTTCGCGGGTGAAGGTCAGACCCTTGGTGTTCTGCCAGACCAGGGTGACCGGCTGACCGGGCGCGAGGCTCGTGCCCTGTGCGAGAGTCCATTCGGTCATCGGGCCCGGGACATCCGCCGCGTCCAGGCCGGTTCCCTGCACCCAACCGAAGAGGGCGTAATAGGCCAGGTCCTCGCCTGCCGGATTCAGCAGATGCACGATCTCGGCATCAGGCTCAATCGTTTCGCGGTAGTTCTTGAGCGATAGATCGTCGATCCGGCCGCCCAGCAGCGAGATCGACCCGGCCAGCTTGGGCGTGTCGATGGTCAAGCGCGGCGCTTCGGGAACGGGATCCGCGACAGTCCCGGCAGCGTTGTCGGCCACTGCCCCGGCGGGCGCGACCTCGGTCGTTGCGGGCGCTGCTTCGGTGGCAACGGGCTGAACCGGCGGTTCGGGCGGCGGGAACAGGACAAACCAGACGATCATCACAGCGGCGGACAGGACCATCGCCAGGATCAGGTTCTTGTTGTTCTGTTCTTCCATTCGCCGCCACCCTGCGAGCATCCACGATCAGCGGTGCTTCAACGACAGGGCCAGGCAAAGGTCAAGCGCTTTCGCCCCCGTCCGGACGGCGGTTCGATCAAATCCTTCAGTAAAGGCAGCGGTCCTGGGTAACCAAGACCGATCGGATTGCTCTTCCCTGCTGCTTACCGCGCAGGCGAGAGGCAAGGGTTTTCACCTTGCCTTGACACCGATGCGCAGCGCGTCCGCAAGACGGGCCTGGTGTCTGGCGACCCATGGGCCCATCTCGTCGAACGGTAGGGGTCTGGCGATGGCATAACCCTGAACATGGCCACAGCCCAGTTGCGCCAGCAGCGCATGTTCGGCCTGGCTTTCCACGCCCTCGGCCAGCGTATCAAGGTCCAGCCGTTCCGCCAGCGATAGGATCGCAGTCACCAGCGTCTGCTGATCCCGGTTTGTGTCTATGCCACGGATGAAGCTGCGGTCGATCTTCAGCCGACGCAGGGCAAAGCACTTGATCGAGGTGATCGAGGCATTGCCGGTGCCGAAATCGTCCATGTCAACGCCGCATCCGATCCGCGCGATCCGGTCGATATTGCGAACGATGATGTCGTCGGGCGGGCCGGCAACCACGGATTCGAGCACTTCCACCGTCAAACGTGATGCTGCCAGGCCGTACCGCTCCAGCGCCCAGGCAAGCCGGTCCGGCCATTGCGGGTCGCGCAGTTCCTGTGCCGAGACATTGATTGACACCGAAGGCACCCAAAGCCCGGACTTGTCCCAGTCCTGCAAGGCGACAAGTGATTGGGTCAGCATCGCCTCGCCCAGGCTGTGCATCAGATCGGTTCCCTCCAGCGCCGGCAGGAAGTCGCCCGGCATCAGGCAGCCACGGGTTGGGTGATGCCACCGGGCCAGAGCCTCGACCCCGGATAGCGCCCCCGTGTCGGTCGACAGTTGCGGCTGGAAATGCGCGCGGACCTGACCAGCCTCCACGGCAGCCGCAAACTGATCGCGCAGCGCATCGCGATCGGCCCGCGCCTCGGCCAAAGTGCGGGAAAAGGCCCGGATCGCGCCGGGGCGATAGCGGGTCGCTTCGTCCACGGCGACCTGAGCCGCCTCCAGAAGGGTACGGCCAGTCGCGCGATCCAGCTGGCGGGCATGGGCGAACCCGATGCAACAGGTCATCTGGATCGTCGTATCCGCCAGAACCATGGGCTGTTGCACCACCAGTTGCAGTCGCCCGGCAATCCGGACCATCACCTCAAGGTCCAGGCGTTCCGTCGGCCCAAGAGCAACCACCAGACTGCCGTCTTCAAGGGCAAAGAGCATATCCCCCGGCCGCAATGCCCCGCGCAGCCGGGCGACGCAGGCGGCCAGAACCTCGGACTGGCGCGCGCGGCCAAGCCTGTCGCACAGCTGCATCGGATCGTCGAACTGCACGACAAGACAGCCAGTCTGTCGCGTCGTCGCCATTGTGTCGCGCAGGATCATGTCCAGCCGGTCGATCACCTGATCCGAAATGGCGGCAGCAAGGGGACTGGGCAGGCGCCGCCAGATCAGCAGAAGCGTTACAGGCAGACAGAGAGAGAACAGGATCAACCCGACCTCACCTCCAGTTTGGAACGCCGCCAGGGCAAAGATCGGCAAGAGAACCGCCATCTCGGGTCGCCAGACCCGGGACGCCGCCCGGGAAACCGCGTTCATCATGCCAATTACCCTTTCGAGTCGCCCGGGGACCGCCCCCCGGATCACTCGAAAGCTAGGCGGATGTTCCTGATCAGTTCCTTAACGCTCTGCCGAAAGTTGCAGAGAATTTTCCCTATCTGCCGCAGCGGCAGCAAGGGCCGCAAAGTCGAACAGGGCCGGGTCGGCAAGATGCGACGGCCGCACGTTCATCAGCGCGCGGAACATGACCTGCCGCCGACCGGGGGTCCGTGTCTCCCACTCGTCCAGAAGCTTCTTCACCTGCGCGCGTTGCAGGCCTTCCTGACTGCCGCACAGATCGCAGGGAATGATGGGATAGCCCATCGCCCGGGCAAAATGGTCGCAGTCTGTCTCGGCGACAAAGGCCAGAGGGCGGGCGACGAAAAGATCGCCATCCTCGTTCAAAAGCCGCGGCGGCATGCTGGCCAGACGCCCGCCGTGGAAGAGGTTCATGAAGAAGGTCTCAAGTATATCGTCGCGGTGATGTCCGAGGACGACAGTCGAACAGCCCTCCTCCCGCGCGATGCGATAGAGGTTCCCCCGCCGCAACCGCGAGCAGAGGCTGCACATCGTCCCGCCAGGCTTCACCTTGTCGATGACTACGGAATAGGTGTCCTGATATTCGATCCGATGCGGCACGCCCATCCGCGTCAGAAACTCGGGAAGGACGGTCGCCGGAAAGCCCGGCTGGCCCTGATCCAGGTTGCAGGCCAGCAGATCGACGGGCAGAAGGCCGCGCCACTTCAGCTCGTGCAGGATCGCCAGCAGCGTGTAGCTGTCCTTGCCGCCTGACAGGCAGACCAGCCAGCGGTCCCCCGCCCGCGCCATGCCGAATGTGTCGATCGCCTCGCGCACCTGTTGCACCAGGCGCTTTCTAAGCTTCCGGAACTCCAGCCCCTTTGGCGCGCCGTGAAACAGCGGGTGGATGTCGTCTTCGGTCTCGTCAAGCATGGGTAGGCCTTTCGCGATGCGCCCTTATGCCAGAGCCTTGGGCCAAGGCAAAGCCTGTGACCGAAGCCGCGATCCGTGCTAGTTTGCGCGCATTTGATCCACCCGTTTCAGGAGCCGCACGATGGATTACATCTTCTGCGCCCGCAACACATCGCAGGGCCGGTTCGGCACCAACCCCGGACCGACGCGGTTTCTGGAAGTCCCGGCTTCGGCCCGCACCCATCAGCCCGACATGGCGATCCCGCGCGCCGACTGGTTCCGCAAGGTCATCGCACTGGCACAGACCGGCCACGACCCGCAAGGTCGCCCAATGGGTGACGTGCTGATCTATATCCATGGCTTCAACACCGACCTGACGCTGATCCTGAAACGCCATCGGCTGATCCGTCAGGGGCTGGAGGCGCTGGGGTATCAGGGTGCCGTGGTCAGTTTCGACTGGCCCTGCGCCAATTCCGCGCTGAACTACCTTGAGGATCGGACGGATGCCAAGCTGACAGCGCTGCGCCTCGTGTCAGATGCCATCGCGCCGTTCTGCCGCATCCAGGCCCCCGACTGCGCGATCACCACCCATGTGCTGGCCCATTCGATGGGCGCCTTCGTCCTGCGCGAGGCCTTCGACGATGCCGACGATCGTCCGGCGCTGGTGATGTCTGGCTGGTCCATGGGACAGGTCATGCTTTGCGCTGCCGATGTTTCGGCCGATTCGATGGGGCCTTCGGCGGTCAGCGCCTCGCTCTATCGCCATACAGTACGGCTGACGAACTATGCGAATCCCTACGACGCGGTCCTTTCGGTGTCGGGCGCCAAGCGTGTCGGTGTTGCCCCAAGGGTGGGCCGGATCGGCCTTCCGGCCAGCGCCCCGCAAAAGGCCGTGAACGTCGACGTCGGCATTTACTACGATGAACGGCGCGAGGACTTCGCGGGCCTGCAGAATTCGGACCATTCTTTCTACTTCTCGTCGCCCGAGTTTCTGAAGGACGTGCACTTCACCTTGAAAGGCGAGATCGACCGCGCCTCGATCCCGACCCGGTTTGAGCGCGACGGAAAGCTGTACCTGCGGCCCTAGACGTGCTGCGCCCCGTTCACCTCGATCTCGGCGCCCGAGATGTAGGACGATTGGTTCGAACACAGGAACCAGATCACGTCAGCCACTTCCCTGGGCTGACCAAGGCGTTGCATCGGCAGCTTTTCCACAATCTTGTCGGTGCCCGGAGACAGGATCGAGGTCTCCACCTCTCCCGGTGCGATCGCGTTCACCCGCACGCCCAACGGGCCGAAGTCATGCGCCATTTCGCGGGTCAGCGCCGCCAGGGCCGCTTTCGAGGTTGCATAGGCGGCCCCGGCAAACGGGTGCACCCGTGCCCCGGCAATCGAGGTCACGTTGACGATGCTGCCTTGCGTTGCGGTCAGTTCGTCCTTCAACCCCCGCGCCAGGATCACCGGGGCAAAGAAGTTGACGTGGAACACATGCCCCCAGGTCCGAAGGTCTGTTGTCAGCGTGTTCAGCCGCGCGCCGCCCGGGCCCTTGGGGCTGATTCCGGCATTGTTGACCAATGCGTGGATGCGGCCGCCGACTTTGGCCTTGATCGTCTCGATCGCGGCGATGGTCTTGTTGGGGTCAGCGAGGTCGATCTCGATGTGGTTCTCTTCGCCCCCGGGCCAGGGACAGCGAGGATCGAACGGCTGGCGCGAGCAGGTCAGGACCCGCCAGCCTTCGGCCCCGAACCGCTTGACGGTCGCATGCCCAATGCCGCGGCTTGCCCCGGTCAGGACAAGCGTCTTCTGCTCGGGGGTTTTCTGCTCGGACATCGGCGGTCTCCTTTGACCTTCAGGCTACGCTTGCGCGCCGGGAACGCAAGACTTGGCAGGGGGGTGGAAAAGCCGTATGCGACCCTGCAAGATGGAGGCCCCGATGAAGCAGCAGACCCTGAACATGCAAGACGCAATCAACACCGCCAAGATGCTGTCCGAAGCGCTTCCCTACCTGCAGCGGTTCGAGGGCGCCGTGGTCGTGGTGAAATTCGGCGGTAATGCGATGGGCGACGACGCGGCGATGGCGGAATTCGCGCGGGACATCGTGCTGATGAAGCAGGTCGGCGTGCACCCCGTGGTTGTCCACGGCGGCGGGCCGATGATCAACGAGATGCTGACCAAGCTGGGGATCAAGTCCGAATTCGTCCGCGGCAAGCGGGTGACGGACAAGGCGACCGTCGAGGTGGTCGAGATGATCCTGTCCGGCCTTGTCAACAAGCGGATCGTTCAGGCGATCATGGATGCCGGTGGTCGTGCCGTGGGCATCTCGGGCAAGGACGACGACCTGATGGTCTGCGAGGCTGACGACCCGGACCTCGGCTATGTGGGCCGGCCAGTCGAGATGAACGTGCAGGTGCTGCGTGACCTTTATGCCGCAGGGATCATTCCGGTCGTAGCCCCGGTCGCAACAGGCATGAAGGACAACGAAACCTTCAACGTGAACGGCGACACGGCGGCGGGGGCGATTGCCGGGGCGCTCAAAGCGGACCGCCTGCTTCTTCTGACCGACGTGCCGGGCGTCAAGAACGCGGCAGGCCAGGTCATGACGCAGATCACGCCAGAGGAGATCCGGCAGATGACCCGCGAGGGGGTGATCTCCGGCGGGATGATCCCCAAGACCGAAACCGCTCTGATGGCACTGGAACAGGGCACGCGGGCGGTCACCATCCTGGATGGGAAGGTGCCGAATGCCTGTCTTCTGGAATTGTTCACCGACCACGGCGCGGGCAGCCAGATCCGGTCGACCGAACCGCGCGTCAAACCGCACAAACGCCGCTGATCTCAGCCCTCGCGCAAGGCACGCGAGAAGTAGCGCCCGAAGGGCTCCCAAAGATAGGCCAGCGGCGTGCGCTGACCGGTCTGCAAAAGCACCTGAACCGGCATGCCGGCGCCCAGCGTTGCCGGGGCCAGACGCTCTGCCTCGCCCGGAAGCAGCCCGACGCGCACCAGATAGTGCTCAGCTCCCGTGACCGGGTCGGTCAGCGTATCGGGAGAAACCTGCAAGACCGAGCCTGCGACATGGTCGACTGCGTCTTCCGTCGACGGATCGACGCGCAGCTCGACCGACTGGCCCTGCCAGACGCGATCCCCGTCCGATGGTGCAATCCTGGCCGTGGCGACCAGCGGCGCGTCGATGGGAACTAGGGTCAGGGCCGGGTCGGCCGCACGAAGGACTGCCCCCGGCGCGGCGACCCTCAGGCCCATCACCGTCCCTGCAACCGGGGCGCGCAGGTCCAGCTGCGCAATGCGGTCCAGCACGGCGCGGCGTTGTTCCTCCAGTTCGTGCAGCTCGGGTTCCAACGCTCGCAACTCGGCCTCGGCCTCTTCTCGCTGGCGCAGGATCAGGCTACCGATCTGAATCTCGATCTCGGTCACCTGCCCGCGCGCGGCGGCAAGGCTTGCGTCCAGCGCGGCCACGTCTCCGGCCAGCTGCGCTGCCTCGCGTTCCAGCACCAGAACCCGCGCCCGGGTAGACAGCCCTTGACCGAAAAGGTCCTGCTGGTCGCCAAGGTCGGCTTGCACCAGCGCCAGCTCGTCCTCAGCCGCCTGACGCTGCGCCCCAAGCCCCAAGGCCTGCGCCTCGACCTGCTCGATCCGGCGGGCCAGCTGTGCCTTAAGCTCGGACAGGGTGGCCTGGCGGGCCTTGAACAGCGCCATCTGGCCGTCGATCTGGCCTGCAACATCCGGCAAGGTCGCAGCAAGCGCCCCAAGGTCGGCTGGCACCGTTAATGCATTGGCCCCGCTTCGCTCGGCCGTCAGCCGGGCCGCGCGGGCGGACAGGGCACCGATCCTGTTCTCCAGGATTGCCAGCTCCGTCCGCAACGCGGAACCGTCCAGGGAGAGAAGCACCGTACCCGCCGCGACAGCCTGCCCCTCGGCGACATGCAACGCCGCGACGACCCCACCGTCAGGGTGCTGCACGGGCACCCGGGTCTGGTCGGTCTCGAACCGGCCCGGGACGACAATCGCCCCTGCAAGACGCGCCGTCACCGCCCAGGACCCGAAACCGAACACCAGGACAACCACTGCCGCCAGCCCCAGCAGAACCGGCCCCCGCATCGACAGCCGATCGCTCATGCCGTGGCCCCGATGGCCAGGGCGCGCGAAATCTCTCCCCCATTTCGAAGGGCTTGGCGCAGGACGTCTTCACGCGGGCCGGCCGCGACAACACGACCCTCGCGCAACACCAACAGGAGGTCGCATTCCTGCAAAGCTGCCGGTCGGTGCGCCATGACCAGGACCGCCGCCCCCCGGTCCTTTGCGGACCGAACCGCCTGGTTCAACGCCGCGGACCCTTCGGCGTCCAGATTTGCGTTGGGCTCATCCAGGATCAACAGGACCGGATCGCCGTACAGGGCCCGAGCAAGGGCGACCCTCTGCGCTTGACCGCCGCTCAGGCCCGCACCAAAGGCCCCGAGCAGTTGGTCGTAGCCCCCGGGAAGGCGCAGGATCATGTCATGTGCCCCGGCCGCCTGCGCCGCCGCAACAATCTGGTCGGCGCGGGCCATGGGATCGAACCGGGCGATGTTTTCGGCCACTGTGCCCGGAAACAGAACCGATCGCTGCGGCAGGTACCCCAGCAGATGGCCAAGCCTGTCGGGATCGTACTGGTCCAGCGTTGCGCCACCCAGCCGCACTTGGCCTGACACCGGGGCCACCACGCCGCCCAGGACCTGCGCCAGACTGGTCTTGCCCGACCCCGAAGGCCCGATCACCCCCATTGCCTGCCCGGGCTGCAGCACGAAACCGACACCGCGCAGCACCGGCGCGGTCGCCCCGCCTGCCGCAACGACAAGGTCCTTTACCTCCAGCCGGGCAGCGGGCCTGGGCAGGGCGGTGCGAACGGCGGGCGGCGGGCTGACAGAAAGCAGCTCCGCCAGCCGGACCTGGGCCTGCCGCCCCCGGATCACTGTCCCCCAATGAGCCACGGCCTGTTCTATGGGCTGCAGCGCGCGGCCCATCAGGACCGATGCCGCCAGCATCGCCCCGGCCGAGACCGCGTCGCGCAAAAGAAGCCAGGCCGCAACCCCAAGGATCGCCGATTGCAGGAACAACCGCAGCGTCCGGGTCAGCACCGCCCACCCGCCCGAGGTGTCGGCTGCGGCAAGGCCGTGGTCCAGCGCCCGCGCCCGCACGGCCAGAAGACGCTGCGCCAGGGCCGACTGCATCCCCAGGGCCCGAATGACCGCAGCCTCGGCCCCATGGGTGCGGGCCAGACGCTCAGCCTCCAGTGAGGCGAGGTTCGCCTGCACAAGGGAGGCACTGGACGTCCGCTGGTTCAGGACTGCGATCAACACCAGGGCGCCACCGCCCGCGACCGCCACCCAGCCAAGGACCGGGTGGAAGATGAAGATGGCAGCCAGGAAGACAGGCGTCCAGGGCGCGTCGAACAAGGCCACCAGCGCCGGAGAGGCCCACAGGCGGGCCAGCGCATCAAGATCCGATTGCGCCGACAAGGCAGGCGTGTCCGCTGGCGCAACAGACAGGCGCGTCATGGCCGCTTGATGAACCCTGTCGTCCAACGCCGCCTGCAGCCTTGCCCCACAGCGCGCCAGAATCCGGCTGCGCGCGTGATCCAGAAGCCCCATCAGCACAAACAGACCCGCCGCCAAAAGCGAAAGGGCGATCAGGGTTTCTTCGGACCGGGAAACGAGAACCCGGTCGTAGACCTGCAGCATGTAGAGCGGCGCCGTCAGCAAAAGCAGGTTGACGAAGGCCGAGAAGAGAAACGCCGCCACGAAAGCCAGCCGCAGCCCAAAACGGGCCCGTGCCAGTTCGGCCAGCCCTTCCGACCTGTCCGTCATACCTCCACCCAGCCCCGCCATCCTGCCAACCCTTGGCATCATCCCGCCATCCGAGACATCCGCGCCACGATTGGCGGTTGTCATCGTCAAGTTGGGGACTTATCCCTTGCCAACCACGCTGTGGCCCTATGCTAGGCACAGGGGCACAAGATGACGTTACACGCATGGGTCTGAAGAATTCCTTGATGGCGACACGAACCAGCCGGTTAGCCGCAGTGCTTCTGGGCGTTGGCCTGCTCTCGGCCTGTGCCGGAGCGCCGGGACCGGACGGAATCAACGACCCCTACGAATCCACCAACCGCAGCATTCATGCCTTTAACCGCGGCCTTGACCGCGCGCTCGTTGGCCCCGCCGCCAAGGGCTATGGCAGCGTCGTGCCGGAACCTGCGCAGCGTGTGGTGGGCAACGTGGCCGATACACTCGATCTGCCCGGTGACATTGCCAACAACCTTCTGCAATTCCGCCTGGACAAGGCGGCGCTGAACACGCTGCGGCTTGGGGTGAACCTGACCATGGGTGTCGGCGGGCTGTTTGACGCCGCCACCGGGATCGGCATGCCGGAAGCGCCCACCGATTTCGGCGAAACACTGCATGTCTGGGGCGTGGGCGAAGGCGTCTATGTCGAACTTCCGTTCGGCGGGCCCTCCACCGCCCGCGACGCCACCGGCATTCTGGTCGATGTGGCGCTCAACCCCGTACGACTGGCGGTGCCGGACCGTGAGGCCATTGCCGTGACGGCGGCAAAGCTCTTCTCACGCCTTGGTGACCGCAACCGGTTCTCGGAAACGGTAGAGTCGATCCTATATGAGAGCGCAGACAGCTATGCGCAGGCCCGGCTTCTGTATCTGCAGAACCGCCGCTTCCAGTTGGGGCAGGCCCCGGCAGGTGCGGATACGGCAGGCGGCGACGGCTTTATCGACCCCTACGAGGACCCCTATGCCGAATGACCAGACCTTCACGCGCCGCGGCCTTCTTCTGGCGTCTGCCGCAGCCCTGGCCCTCGCGGCGGTTCCGTTCCGTGCCGAGGCTCTGACAGTCGAGGCCGCACGCGATCTGGTCGACAAGACGGTCGCTGACATCAACAAGATCATCAACTCGGGCAAGGGCGAATCCGCCATGTTCGGCGATTTCGAAAAGCTGTTCGCCCGCTATGCCGACGTGCCGACCATCGCCCGGTCTGCCCTTGGCCCGACAGCCCGCCAAGCGTCCAAGTCGCAGATGTCCGGCTTTACCAAGGCGTTCCAGGGCTACATCAGCCGCAAGTACGGCCGCCGCTTCCGCGAATTCATTGGCGGCCGGATCGAGGTGACGGACGCGCGACCGCTGAAAAGCTACTTCGAGGTGGTCTCGACCGCCTACCTTCAGGGCGAAAGCCCGTTCGAAGTGCGCTGGCATGTCAGCGACAAGGCCGGGAAAAGCCTGTTCTTCAACATCATCATCGAGGGCGTGAACATGCTTGCGTCCGAACGAACCGAGATCGGCGCCCTTCTCGACCAGCGCGGCGGCGACCTTGACCGGCTGATCGCCGACATGGCCAAGCTTTAGCGCGGCGGCCTGATCCCCAGCTTGGCCAGCGCGGCCGTCACTTCGGCCGCCATGTCCCCCTCCCGTGTGATCGTGTTTGCCTGCGGGCCAAACCAGGCATTCACGGCCTCGACCAGGCGCGCAGGACCGCTGCCGCTGGTGCCATAGGGGAAGACCGGAACGCTTTGCTGAGAGAACTCAAGCATCGGCGTGTATGTCCTTGAATTGTTGCCCGCCCGGCTGTTGCGCCGCAGGCTCGCGCCCCGGAACTCGCCCAGGGGCCAACTTTGTTTGGATGTTCCGAACACCCCCCGCGACGTCAGCGTGACCATGCCCGCCCGACGATCCAGGGTCAGCCGCCGCGCCTTAAGCGCGAAGACACCGACGGCAAGCGGAATGACCGCAGCATAGCCCAGAATGTTCGTCCCCGGTATCGACACATCGGCAATCCCCGGCACCTGCACCCCCATGAGCGCCAGGAAACCCGGCAGGAGCACGGACGACCCGAAGCCCAGAACCAGAAACAGCAGGAACAGCCCGACGCACATCACCATCAGCGCAATCGGGCGGACTTCAAGGACCAGCCGGTCCGGGGTCTGTTCAAGAACACGCATCGCGGGGCGTTCCTGTGGCAGCGGCCCAAACCTCCGGGCCATCATCGGATCAAATCCATGTCAGCCTAAGCGAGCACTGGCTAGCGGGCAAGCGATCCGTCAGTTGCCGACGGTGCCCAGCACGTCCTCCAGGATCTGTTCGGCCAGATCCTCCTCGGGTGTCCGTCCGGGCAAGGGCGCGGTCATGGCCTCGGGCAAGGGTTGCTCGTAGAACTCGCCATTGTAGGACGGGGCATTTGGATCATCGAAATAGGGCACATCCTCGGGCGCAATCGCGCCTTCGGTCGTGCTGGGGTCGATCGGCGCATAGGTGGAATCCGGAATCTCGGTCAAGAGCGGTTTCGGATCGACGCCCTCGTTGATCCGGCTCATGACCTCGTGCCAGATCTCGGCCGGCAATCCGCCTCCGGTCACGCCGGTCAGCGGACTGTTGTCGTCATAGCCCATCCAGACGCCCACCACATAATCGGCGGTAAAGCCCACAAACCAGGCATCGCGGGCCGAGTTCGTCGTGCCGGTCTTGCCCGCCGCCTCGCGGTCGTCCAGCCGGGCGCGGCCGCCGGTGCCAGAGTTCAGCACCTCCGCCATCATATAGGTCAGCGCCCGCGCGGCCTGTTCGCTGATCACGCGTTCCCCGATCCCGCCACCGGCGCCGAACAGGGGTTCGTCCATCCCCTTCAGCTTAAGCGCGCTCAGGCCATAGGGAGTGACCGAGGACCCCCCGTTCAGGATGCCCGCATAGGCCCCGGTCATGTCGATCAGGGTCGATTCCGACACGCCCAGCGCCAAGGCCGGACCGTCGGCAAAGTTCTGCGCCAAACCGAAATCGGTCGCCACCTGCCTGACCAGATCACGGCCCACTTCTTCCGACAGGGCAATCGCCGGAATGTTGCGGCTTTCCGCAAGCGCCTGGGTCAGAGTGATCGTGCCCTTGAACTTCTGGTCATAGTTCTTCGGACACCAGTCGCCGGAGCCTGCCGTGTACCAACAGCGGGGCCGGTCCTCGATCAGGTCCAGCGGGCTCAGCCCAAGATCCATCGCCACGGCATAGATGAACGGCTTGAAGGCAGACCCGGTCTGCCGCAGCGCCTGGGTCGCGCGGTTGAAATCGCCCGCGTTCGGGATGTTGCGCCCGCCGACCATCGCCCGCACAGCCCCATCCGCGCTCATCACCACAATGGCTGCTTGCGCCTTCGACCCTTCCTTGACCTTGTTCTCGAAGACCCAGGCCAGGGCCTCTTCGGCCTGTTTCTGCATCTTCTGGTCAAGCGTCGTCTCGATGATGACATCTTCGGTCGTGTCGCGCGCCAAATAGTCCGGAGTCGTTTCCATCACCCAGTCGGCGAAATAGCCGCCCGAATCCTGCTTGGCCGCCTTTGACAGGCTGGCCGGATTGGTCCGCGCCTCGTCGGCCTCGGCCTTGGTCAGATAGCCCTGCTCTTCCATCAGCCCGATCACGACCGCAGCCCGGTTGCGCGCGCGTTCGATGCTGGAGGTGGGCGCATAGGTCGAAGGCGCCTTCAGAAGGCCAGCCAGCATCGCCGCCTCGGCCGCCGTGACATCCTTGGCCGACTTGCCGAAATAGCGCTGCGCCGCCGCCTCGAAGCCCCGAGCCCCCGCGCCCAGATAGGCCCGGTTCAGATATATCGTCAGGATCTCTTCCTTGGAATACTTGACCTCCATCGCCAGCGAGAAGGGCACTTCCTTGATCTTGCGCCACATGCCGCCGCGACGGCAGTCCTTTTCGTAGTCGGCCTCGGACTTCCACTGGGTGGGGTCCCACTTGACCCCCAGACACAGAAGCTTGGCCGTCTGCTGGGTGATGGTGGACCCCCCGTTGCCTTCGAACGGACCCCGGCCTTCCGACAGGTTGATCCGGATCGCGCTGGCAATGCCGCGCGGGGAAATGCCCAGATGCCAGTAGAACCGCTTGTCTTCCGTGGCAACGACAGCATCGTGCAGGTCTTCAGCCACGGTGTCGGCGGTGATCATGCCGCCAAAGGTTTCGCCGCGCCAGGCAAAGACCTCACCCTCGCGGTCCAGCAGGGTAACCGACCCGCGCGCACGACCGTCCACCAACGCCTCAAGCTCGGGCAGCTGCGCGTAGTAATACCAGACGAAGCCCCCTAAAACCATCGCGCCCACAGCGGTCGCTCGCCAGGCTATGCCCCAAAGCACCCGCCAGATCGCCACGATCAGCCCAACGATCAAACCATGCTGCCGGCGCTGCTTGCGCGGCGTTTTCGGGCGACGCGGTTTTGGCGCAGCCGGTTTCCGCGACCCGCCGCCACCCGACGAGGCCGGCTTTTGTGCCGAATATCGCTTGTCCGCGACCAGGGGGCGTTTGCCCCCGTTCCCTGCTGCCATGCCTACTGCCCGCCACTGGTGACGAAGGCCGGTTCCCGGCCCGATTGTGCGCCATCATAGCCCGCTTTGCCGGGAAAGCGAAGGTCAGGCATCCACGATTCGCCTTTGTGTTTCGCCTAAAATTTATGCTTCTATGCCAGAAAGTGCAAAAATTGTGCAATCTACCCCGAAACTCCGGCGCCAATCGGCGCCGCTTTCTTGTGCTGACGCCACATTGCCCCGCCAGATCGGCGCCGAGGGTCCCACCCCAGGGTGCCTGCCAAAGACAGAAGGGGAAGAACGTGAAGCTCATCATTGCAGCAATCAAGCCGTTCAAGCTCGAGGAGGTCCGCGAGGCGCTGACCGCCATCGGGGTGCGCGGGATGATGGTGACCGAGATCAAGGGGTTTGGCAGCCAGTCCGGCCACACCGAAATTTATCGCGGGGCCGAGTACGCGGTGAACTTTGTGCCGAAAGTCCGGCTGGAAATCGTGGTTGCGGACGCGCTGTCCGACCAGGTGGTCGCCACCATTCAGAAGACGGCCAAGACCGACAAGATCGGCGACGGCAAGATTTTCGTCCTGGACGTTGAACATGCCGTGCGGGTGCGCACCGGCGAAACCGATGACGATGCGCTGTAAGGCGTGGGGAAGGGGTAACCACTGACATGAACACCGCAGGAAGCAACCACAGAGGCCGCGACCGAAACCGCCACCGCTGCGGCCGAGCTTGTGCCCTATGTCTATGAAAAGACCGTCCACCAGGGCGACGTCGCCTGGATGAGCATGGCGACCGTCCTGGTCCTGATGATGACCGTCCCGGGTCTTGCCCTGTTCTACGGCGGCCTGGTGCGTACCAAGAACATGCTGTCGATGCTGACCCAGGTCTTCGCGATTTCGGCCGTCGTCTGCATCATCTGGGTGGTCTACGGCTACTCGCTCGCCTTCTCTTACGGCGGGTCGATGGACACCTATGTCGGCGGCTTCTCGAAGATGTTCCTGTCGGGCGTCGATGCGACTACGCTGGTGCCGACCTTCACCAACGGGGTCTGGCTGCCGGAATACACCTTCATCGCCTTCCAGATGACTTTCGCGATGATCACGCCCGCGCTGATCGTCGGTGCCTTCGCGGAACGCTTCAAGTTCTCGTCGCTTCTGGTGTTCTCGATCCTCTGGGTGACCTTCATCTACTTCCCGATGGCCCACATGGTCTGGTGGTGGGGCGGCCCGGACTTCCTGGCTGAACAGCAGACCGCCAAGCTGATCGCCGAAGCTGCCGGTGACACCGCCGCCGCCGAGGCCGCTGCCGCGAACCTCGCCGCGAACGGGCTGATCTGGAACTGGGGTGCCTTGGACTTCGCTGGCGGGACCGTGGTGCACATCAACGCCGGGATCGCGGGCCTTGTCGGCTGCATCCTTCTGGGCAAGCGCGTCGGCTATGGCAAGGAGTCGATGGCACCGCACTCGCTGACGCTGACGATGGTCGGGGCCGCGCTTCTGTGGGTCGGCTGGTTCGGCTTCAACGCCGGGTCCAACCTGGAAGCCAACGCGATCACTTCGCTTGCGATCGTGAACACCTTCGTCGCGGCTGCCGCTGCAGGCGTGGCGTGGATGTTCGCCGAATGGGCGCTGAAGGGCCGTCCGTCGCTCTTGGGCCTTGTCTCGGGCGTCATCACCGGCCTTGTCGCCGTGACCCCCGCTGCGGGCTTCGCCGGTCCGATGGGCGCGATCTGCCTGGGTCTCTTCGCCGGCGCGGTCTGCTTCTGGTTTGTGGCCTACGTGAAGAACATGTTCAAGCTGGACGACAGCCTCGACGTGTTCGGCATCCACGGCCTCGGCGGGATCATCGGCGCCATCGGCACCGGCATCCTGGTCAACCCGGCGCTGGGTGGTGCGGGCATCCCCGACTACACCTCGGTCCCCGGCACGCTGCAGGTCGGTGCCTATGACATGGGCTTCATGCTGACGGCGCAGATCAAGGCAGTCCTGTTCACCGTGGCCTTCTCGGGCATCGGCTCCTTCATCCTCTTCAAGCTTGTCGACCTGGTCATGGGTCTGCGCGTCAAGGAGGAAGTGGAGCGCGAAGGCCTGGACGTGGCCGAACACGGCGAGCGCGCCTACAACATGTAAGGAATGGCGGCAGGCCACCTCCTCCCGGCCTGTCACCTGAAGCGGCGGCCCGTGGGTCCTCCCCCCGCGGGCCGTTCTCTTTGCCAAGTCCCCCTTCCGTCTTCATCCCGACGGCAATCCCCTGAAAGGCGTGGCGCTGGTCGTCGCAGCGACGCTTCTCTTTGCGGCCGGGGACACGTTGGGCAAGCACCTCTCGATGCTCTACGCCGCCACGCTGATCCTTGCTGCGCGCTATCTGATCAACCTCGTGCTTGTCCTCGTCACCATGTGGCCCCGCCACCGGTCGGCCGTCTGGCGCACACAGCGCACGGGCCTTGTCCTTCTGCGCGGCCTGCTTCTGGCGATGGCAACCGTTACCATGCTTCTGTCGCTGCGTGTAATGCCGGTGGCCGAAACAGTGGCGATCATCTACATCACCCCGGTCCTGCTGATGCTAGCCTCCGGACCGATACTGGGCGAAAAGGTCAGCGCGCTTGGCTGGGTCTGCGCGGCGCTGGGGTTCGCGGGCGTCCTTCTCATCGCGCGGCCCGGCAGCGGACTTGACCCTTGGGGCGTGACGCTGTGCCTGGTGAACGCGGCTCTTGGCACTGGTTACCACCTGCTCACGCGCGTCCTGACCCGGACCGAGACGACCATGGCGCTTCTGTTCCAGACCGCGCTCGTCGGATCGGTCCTGTCGGTCGGGCTGACCCTTGTCCTGGGCGTACCCACCTGGCCCAGCCTGACCGACGCCGGGCTAATCCTGCTCTACGGCACCTTCGCGACTGTCGGACACCTTCTGCTGACCTCGGCCTACCGCGAGGCCCAGGCCTCCACTCTCGCCCCGGTCAACTACATGCACATTGCCTTTGCCACGCTTCTGGGCTGGCTGGTTTTCCATCAACTGCCCGACGCCCTTGGCTTTACCGGAATGGCGCTGATCGCCAGCGCAGGCCTTCTGGCCGCCTGGCGCGCAAGCCGCCCTATGCCGCCGCCAGAGTGATCAGGGCCGTCCCCGCCACCGCCAGCGCCGCGCCCGCCCATGCGACGGCATTCGGGGCCTGCCGCGTCACATACCAGACCATCGGCAGGATCAGGATCGGTGCGGTCGACGACAGCGTCGTCACGATCCCGACATCGCCCACGGCCAAGGCCGCCATCAGAAGCGACATGCCCAGGAAAACACCGGAAAAGGCCGAGCCGCCAATCCGCCACAAGTCCCCGACGACAGGCCGCTCCGGGGGCCGCAGGGCCGGAACTGCGAGCAGCACAAGGAAGAACAGCGTCCCCAGCCCCGACCGGATTGCCATGGCAGTAAAGGGCTCGACCCCGGCCAGCATAGCGGGGCGCGCGAACAGGCTGCCCGTCGCCTGCCCCAGCGCCGTCACCACGCCCAAAGCCAGACCCAAAGCCAGCGCACCTTGCCGCCGCTGCCCGTCGCGACCGCCCGGCCCCAGGATCGCCAGCACGATCCCCGCCAGGATCAACCCCACGCCCGCACCCTGCAGAAGGTTCACCGTCTCGCCCCGGAAACCATAGCCCAGGGCCAGCGCAAACGGGGCCGACAGCGTGAACAGAAGCGCATTCAGCCGCGGCCCCAGAAGCTGGATCGTGGCGACATAGGTCAGGGTCGCCAGCATGATCCCGGCAGCCGACGATCCCAGAAGCCACAGGAACTCGTCCCGTCCCACGGTCCGCCAGCCGCCCAGCGCCAGCGACACGGCGGCCGTCATCAGAAAGGCAAGTCCCATCTGCCAGCGCGCCAGTTGCACCGGCCCGACGCGGCCCGTGACACTGTCGATCTGCAAGGCCGAAAGGGCGAAGGTGGCCGCCGCCGCCAGGGAAAGCGCGACGGCCAGCATCCCGGTCAGATCACCCCGGCAATCGCGGCGGCCAGCACCGGCACGGTCCTTGCATTCAGCCCGGCAATGTTGATCCGACTGTCACCGACCATGTAGATGCCATGCTCTTCCCGCAGTCGGCCCACCTGAGCCTCCGTCAGCCCCAGGCGGCTGAACATGCCCCGGTGCTGTGCAACAAAGTCGAACCGGTCGCTGTTCGTCGCCCGGCGCAGCTCATCGGCCAGCTGCTTGCGCAAGCCCAGCATGTTCTGGCGAACCTCCTCCAGCTCCTGCTTCCACTCGGCGGTCAGCGCCTGATCCTCCAGGATCATCGTCACCAGCCGCGCGCCGTGGTCGGGCGGGAAGCTGTAGTTCTGCCGGTTCAGGAAGTTGAGGTTGCCCTGCACCACGGCCTTGCGGTCGGGCGAGGTCAGCGCCACGAGAATCCCCGTCCGCTCCCGATAGATGCCGAAGTTCTTGCTGCACGAGGCCGCAATCAGCACCTCCGGGAATGCCGCCGCGATCTTGCGGGTCGCTTCGGCATCGGCGTCCAGCCCGTCGCCAAAGCCCTGATAGGCGAGGTCGACGAAGGGCACCGCCCCTTTCTTCTGCAGAAGTGCGATCACCTGATCCCACTGGTCGGCGGAAAGGTTCGCCCCGGTCGGGTTGTGGCAGCAACCGTGCAGCAGCACCGCATCGCCCGCTGCAACGCCTTCCAGGTCGGCCATCAGCCCGGCGAAGTCGATGCCCGAGGTGGCGACATCGAAATAGCGGTACTCCACCCCGGTCATCCCAAGGTACTTCACGATCGACGGATGGTTCGGCCAGGTCGGCGCGCTCATCCAGACGCGGGCCTTGGGGTTGGCCATCCGGATCAGCTCCAGCGCCTGCCGGATCGCGCCCGTCCCGCCCGGCGTCGCGACCGAGGCTGCGCGGTCGGCATAGCCCTCGCCCAGGATCATCGAGACGAGGGCCGCGTTGTAGGCGGGTTCGCCAGCCAGACCCGTGTAGGTCTTGGTCTTCTCCACCTCCCACAGCTGCTTCTCGGCTGCCTTCACCGCGCGCATCACCGGGGTCAGGCCGGTCGCGTCCTTGTATACGCCGACGCCAAGGTCGATCTTCGTGGTCCGGGGGTCGTCCCGGAACATGGCGATGAGTTGCAGGATCTTGTCCTGCGGCTGGGGATTCAGGGTTTCAAGCATGGCGGTTTCCCAGGGTTGGTTAGGCGCCGGCCATGATCGCGGCCCTTGCCCGTCGGACAAAGGCCCAGTGCCACAGCCAGAGCGGCACGGCAAGAAGGCCCGCGACGCTTCCCACCTCATGCGGGACCAGCGCGAGGATCTGCAAGGCGCACCAGCCAAGGCCCGAGATCAGACCGAATGTCCCCGTGGTGACGCCACGGGCTGCGGCGTGGGCTTTCAGCGAGGCCGCGACATTGCCGATGATCCAGAAATCCTCGACGAAGTTGTAAGGGATCAGGAACATCAGCCAGACCGATTTCGGGCGTGCTGCGCGAAAGGGTTCCGGGATCGCTTCCAGCACCCGTTGCAGGTCGTGGGCATAAAGAGCCACAGCCAGAAGGAAGGCGAGGACAAGTGCCGCGGAGCCCCAGTGACCAAGCAAGGCGATCTCTGCCAGAAAACCCTTGTCGGGCCGCGCAAGGCTCCAGCCGATCAGGCCGCAGACGCCCGCCGTGAGCAGCAGTTTCAGCGCAAGAAGCCGCATTCAGGGGCCAGTGGCGACCCGCAGGTCATCATACATGCCCCATTCGGCCCAGGACCCGTCGTAGAGCGCGTGGTTCCGGTGCCCGATCCGCTCTAGCGCAAGACTAAGGACGGCCGCCGTCACGCCCGAGCCGCAGCTGGTGATCGCAGGCTTCTTCAGGTCCACGCCTGCCGCCTCGAACACTGCCTTCAGCGCGGCGGGGGGCTTCATCGTCCCGTCGGGGTTCAGCACCTCGCCGAAGGGGATGTTCTTTGACCCGGGAATGTGCCCCGACCGCAGCCCGGCGCGCGGCTCCGGCGCCTCGCCCCGGAAGCGGGCGGCGGCGCGGGCGTCGATGATCTCGGCCTCGCCCAGTTTTGCCGCATGGGCGACTTGCGTGACGTCCTTCACCAGGTGGTTCTGGCGGCTGACCGTCATGTGCCGGTCGCGGACCACCGGGGCCATGTCCTCGACCTCGCGCCCCTCGGCCTGCCATTTCGGGAACCCGCCGTTCAGGACGGCGACGTCGGTCTTGCCCATCAGCCGGAAGGTCCACCAGACCCGGGCGGCCGAGAAGATCCCGGCCCCGTCATAGACCACGACCTGATGCCCATCGCCCACGCCCATCGCGCGCAGGCGCGAGATGAACTTCTCGGGCGGGGGGGCCATATGGGGCAGGGCAGACCGTTGGTCGGAAATCTCGTCGATGTCGAAGAACCGCGCGCCGGGGATATGCGCCGCCGCATACTCGGCCTTCGCATCCCGCCCCGATCCTGGCAGATACCAGCTGGCATCCAGCACCCTCAGGTCCGGGTCGCGCAGATGCCTGGCCAGCCAGTCGGTCGAGACCAGCGTCTTCGGGTCGTCCTGCGGCGAAGGGGTCATGGGGCGGGCTCCCGAGAGGGTTCCTGTCGCATATACCTGCGCCACGCAGCCCCGCGCAAGCGGACTTGGTCGTTAGGGTCGGCGCGGAGCCATGTCAGCTCCGCGCCATCCGCGTTACTTGACCAGGGCCTTCTTCACCATGCCGGCAATCGCCGTCAGGATCACGCCGCCGATACCGCCGCCCGCGACCGACTGGATGATCGCGCTCAGGTCCAGCCCCGAGGCCGCAGCCCCCGCCGCCGCCCCGGCATCACCGCCGAGCATCCCCATCAGAAGGCCGCCCAGACCGCCGCCAACCGCGCCCGCGACCGAGTTGCCTGCCGTCCCCAGGCTCAGGTTCTTCAACCCTGCGCCCGCGGCATTGCCGCCCACCAGACCCGCGATGATCTGAATGATCAGTTCCATACCCATAACCACACCTTTCCCTCGTTGCCGGTTCCCGTACCGGGTGGTCCCGGCTTATGCCCCGGACTTTCTGTCCGGTATGGGAAATTCTGCCAGAATTCGGCACATCCAGCAACGAATGTTGGAAAAGTGAAAGTCTCAGCCCCGGCTGTTCTGCTTCAGAAGCCGGGCCTTGTCGCGGTCCCAGTCGCGCTTGGCGCTGGTTTCGCGCTTGTCCGCCAGCTTCTTGCCCTTGGCGATGCCAAGCTTCAGCTTCACGATCCCGCGGTCGTTGAAATACATCTTCATCGGCACGATGGTCATGCCTTCGCGCCCCACGGCGGACCACAGACGCGACAATTCCTTCTTTGACACCAGCAGCTTGCGCCGCCGCCGCTCCTCATGCCCGAAGGTCTTGGCCTGCAGGTAGGGCGCGATGTAGCCATTGATCAGCCACAGCTCACCCCCTTCGACAGACGCATAGCTTTCCGCGATGTTCGACCCGCCCTGCCGCAGGCTCTTGACCTCGGACCCCAGCAGCATGATGCCAGCCTCAAGGTCGCTTTCGATGTGGTAATCGAAACGCGCGCGCCGGTTTTCGGCGATGAGCTTGGAGTTCGGATCGGACTTTGCCACCATGATCGCTGTCAGATAAGGTCTGGGGCGGGCTTAGTCCAGAAGGCTTGGAATGCTCCTACAGATCGCGCTTGGCACCGGGCTTCTGCTCGTCAACATTCTGGTCATGGCCGTGGCCGCATTGATGCTGGAGGTTGCCTTCCGTCAGGTCCATCCCTGGCTGATCGCCCCGCCGCAGCGCCCAAAGCTTTTGATCATGCTGGTTGGCGTCGGCATCTGGGTGCTGGCCGTCATTACAACTGGCGTCTGGATCTGGGCGCTGACGCTCCTCGAGATCGGCGCCTTCGCCACGCTTGAGGAAGCAATCTACTTCTCGCTCGTCGCGTTCTCGACACTGGGTCTGGGCGATGTGGTGCCGCCACAGGAATGGCGCATCCTTGCGGTCATGGCTGCCGTGAATGGGTTTCTCAGCTTTGGCCTTTTGACCGCGCTTCTGGTCGAGGCGCTGCGCCAGGTCCGCTTGGCCCAACTTGACCGCCGCCACGACTGACGTCTCAGTTTCCGACCGGCATCACCCGCCGCCCGCCTGCGGCTATGCCGTCCTCGATCCGGCTTTCCACGTCATTGCCGTCCAGCGAGGCAAGAAACCCGTTGAACTCCGGCGTCATCCGCGTGGCCAACCGTCCCGCCTCGATCGCAAGATCGACCTCGGCCACCGGCAGTTTCAGCCGGGTCGGCACCTTGTTCATCGCGTTGCGCATCTCGGTCGGAAGGCTCGCCAGGCTCGCCTCGCCCACGAACAGCTTCACGTCCTTGCAGTCCCACCCAGCGGTCGAACCGCGCAAGCGCCGCACTTCGGACAGGGGCAGCGCGCAGCGCCATTCGATCAGCTCCATCTCCCACAACCGCAGCTCGCCGCGCATGCTGTCGTACCCCGACCGGCTGGCCGCCGACATCGCACTACTGGCAATCGACATCGCCAGGTTCACGCCGCCCGGTCCCGCCACCTTTTGCGTCCAGTCGTAATCTTCCTCGACCCCGGCATTCGCCACCAAGAACAGCATCCGCTTCAGCTTTACCGCCTCTTCCGGCGTCAGGGGGGCAAAGGGCACCTGCGCCCGGGCGCGCTCCACCGCCAGCCCTGTCGTCCCGAAATTGTCGGTGATACCACCGTCCAGAAGCTTCACGAACTTCACCTCCTCGGGGTTCGTATAGCTTTCCAGCGCCCGCGCATGCGCCCGCATCGCTGCCGTCGCCTCGGGGTTATACCGGGCCGCTGTCAGCCAGTCGGGCTCGCGATAATCGCACTTGCCCTGATGGGCCTCCAGCACGATGGGGGTGAACACCAGCGGAAAGGCCGCCGAGGCCGCCACCGCTTCACTGAGCCGGACCTTGGACAGGTCGGAACAGAGCGCATCGAACGTTTCCGGGCTGAACAGGAAGGGCGTGTTGTTCGCCATGTCGGTCGCGTTGATCCAGGTCTTGATCCCGGAACGCTGGCGCAGATCGCCAAAGGTCGCGCCCTTGAACAGCACATCATCCAGATAGCGCCCGAAGGTCTCGCGCCCGTTCACCCCCCCGGCGACCCCCTTGATGATCGTCAGCGGGTTGAAGCCGGAGGTGACCATATAGGCCTCGCCATCCGTCACCAGAAACCGCTCGCGGAAGCCGTCCAGTCCGTCTGGCCCGTAAAGCCCGAACTGCGCCGCCATGATCGACCCGCCCGAAACGCCGGAAACTAGCCGCACTTCGTCCAGAAGGCCGTTCGGCGTCCCCGTCTCCACCCCCGCCGCGCGCAACTCCTCTAGCATGCCGTAAGCAAAGGACGTCGCCCGGAACCCCCCGCCGGAAAACGCCAGGCCGATGTACAGCTCACCATCCCCGACTGTCACGCCCTCGACCAGGGGCGCGTTCTCGCCCTGCAAGGGCTGGTTCTGCGGCTGGTTCCAGGGCGCACAGCCTAGAAGAAGCAACAAGGGCAGAAGGGCGCGGCGCATTGGAAACCAGACTGAAGGATCACTCCGATTGCTGAAGCTTCGGCCAGTGGATTTCAAGCGTGAATCCGCCCGCGCCCTCTGGCATCACCATCCGCGCACCATGCCGCGCCGCAATGGCGCGCACCAGTGCCAGACCCAGCCCGTGCCCCTTGATCCCCCGGTCGCGGTCCGCTCTGGTGAACCGCTCGAAGGCCTCGGCCTTCAGGTCCTCGGGCAGGCCCGGGCCGGTGTCCGCGACCCGCATCAGATGCCGGTCACCCGCTGACGACACCTCCAGCGCCAGCCGGTCACCCTTCGCACAATACTTGATCGCATTGTCCAGAAGGTTCGACAGCACCTGCGCGATCAGGTTCCGGTCGCCCAGCACCCGCAGCCCGGGCGCAACCCGCGCTTCGGCCATTAGGCCCTTGTCCTCGGCCAGGGGCTCATAGAGCTCCCAGACCTCGGCGCAGACGGCCGACAGGTCCACCGGCACCAGCCCGCCGCCCTGGCCCTGGTCCGCCTCGGCCCGGCTGATGTCCAACAGAGAGTCAAACATGCGGATCGCCTGCCGCATCTCGGCCTTCAGCTCCGCCGTGACCTCTTCCTGCCCCTCGATCTTCGACAGCTTCTGCAACATCCTGTTCAGGGGCGTCCGCAGTTCATGCGCGATGGTATCCGACAGCCGGTGCGTCGCCCGGTTCAGGTTCTGGATCCGGTCCAGCATCGCGTGAACATGAGTCTCCAGAAGCCCGAACTCATCCTCGCTGCGCGCCCCCGGCAGGCGGGCATCCAGCGCGCCTTCGGCAACCCGGTCGGCCAGGTCATTGACCCGCCCGATCCGTCCCATCACCGACCGCGCGGCCAGCCAGCCCACGAGCCCGCCCGCCACCAGCATGGCCGCGAGCAACCCCAGCATCCCCCGCCGCATCGCGGCCAGCGTCTCATCGACCGGGCGCAAGGACCGCGCGACCAAGAGCGGAAACCCCCCCGGCAATTCGCGGGCCACGGCCAGCCAGCGCACCCCGCCCTCCTCCAGCATCTCCACCGGCTCAAGCGCGAACCCCTCGCCCGCGGCCTTCAGCCCCACCGGCCAGCCCGCCCGAGTGCCCGCCAGCACACGGCCCTCCCGGTCAAGGAGCAGTAGCATCTCCTCCCCCGTCGCCGCCGTCGCGCGATAATCAATCGCCTGGCGCAG
>JALOTD010000129.1 GCA_025458105.1 Tabrizicola sp.
AAGGATCAGGCCAAGGCCGATGGCCACGGCCAGAAGGATGAGTATGGGAAGATACTCTCGGAGAAGCAGATCCACGAGGGGCTCCTGATGCTGGCGACATGCGAGCGCGCGGACTCGTCTGGCCCGCTTGATCTCCCCGTCCGTTTACTCTGGCCCCCGGACGGGGTCAACCGAAGGCGCAGGAAAAACCAGTGTTTGCATCTGCAGAAACGCCGGATGACCGATGCTTTTTTCGGAATCATCTGCAGGCTTTGGAAGAGAACCCTCGCCCGCTGACTGCCAGCTCGGCGGCAGGGCGGGCTTGCCCTACCTTGACCCGCAGCCCGTTGCGCCGTTCTGTCGCGGGTAGAGACCGCAAAAAGGAAGACCCATGCGCCCGTCCCTTGCCCTGTGCCTTGCCGCCCTCATCGCACTCCCGGCCCATGCAAACATCTGCGCTGTCGATGAGGCCGCGGTCGAGGCCCGGATCGCCGAGCTGGAAGGCCGCTACGGTTTGGTCCTGTCCGACATCGGCTGCGACGTGAATACCATTCCCGCCCGGCAGATCATGTGCGACAGCGCCGAAAACCCGCAGGATGACACGCTCTGGCGCATGGGGCGCCTGGATACGCTCGCCTGGGTCTACGCGGTCGAGAATGCGACCGGCCAGGAGGTCAATCAGGAAGACCCGCCCTGATCCAGCACACGAACGACAGCCTCGGTGGCACGTCGCCCTATCCGCAGTAAGTCGGGGACGCCTCTCAAGCAGAGCGCTTGCGCGCGAGTCTTCCTCTCGTCGTCGGGACTTGCGCCCTCCTCCTCGGAGCGCGCGCCGCGCGGGGATATTTGGGCCAGCATGAAATCCAGTGCTTTCATACTGGCCCAAATATCCCGGGGGTTTGGGGGCAGTGCCCCCATCGTCCGAGGAGGAGGGCGAAGGCCCGACGACGAGACAAAAGGACTTCGCGCATCAGCGCGCCGCTCGTTAGCCGGCCGTCACGGGGCGAAACGCATATCCTTCGCCCACCCGCTCGATGCGGCCAATGCCGGGGCTCGGCAGATGCGCACCCGCGACGATCCAACCCGCCTCGACCGCTTGCGCCATCAGCGCCAGGCGGCTCATCCGCGCCTGTGCCTGGTTGTCGTCGAAGGCCCAGGTCACCTCGGGCCGGGGAAACTGCACCGCCGCGTGGTGCACCAGATCACCCCAGATGAGCATCCTGCCCTCGACCAGAAAGGCCATGTGCCCCGGCGAATGCCCTGGCGCGTTGATCGCCGTCACCCCTCGGATCGGCCCGTCGCCCTGCTCCAGCGGCATAAGACGCGGCCAGGCGCGCAGCATCCGCGGCTCGGCCCGGAACTCCGCAAGTTCCTCGGTCGCGACAAAGATCTGGCGCGCATTGGGAAAGGCGCATTCGCCGTCCCGGTCAACCAGCCCGCCCAGATGATCGACATGGGTATGGGTCAGAGCCACCGCCGTCACCGCCCGGGCCGAAACGCCCGCCGCCATCATCGCCGCCTCCAGCCGTCCGAGCGGGGCATGCCAGGCATCCCCGGCACCCGCGTCGATCATGAGGCAGCCCCCAGGCCCCCGGACCATGAAGGCCCGCACCGGCAGCCGCAGCTTGCCGTCCACAACGTCCGCCCCGCCTAACGCCTCGTCCGGCAAGGGTTCGCCATCCACCCCCCGCAGATGCGTCAGCGGCATCGCGGTTTCGCCGTCCGACAGCATGATCACCGAAAGCTCGCCCAGTTCCACTTCAACCGACAGATTTGTCTCGCGCACCACCCGCATCAGCACCAGCTCCCTCTCGGTCCACCACCGTATTGCCGCGCATGCCCGGCCCGGATCATCAGCCGCGCGACGTCCTGCCCGTCCACCCGCAGCGTGACCAGAGCCCGCCCGTATTGGTCGGTCCCGTCTTGCGAAATCTCCAGCCGGTCTGCTTTTCTCAGAATGGTCCGCAAGGCCCAGCTTGCCTGTTCCGCCGCCACGAACTCCGCCATGCAGTTCGGAGCGTATTTCTCCGGCGTGTCATAGCCCATCAGCCTCGCGCTTTGGATCCCGTCTTCGTCGCACAAGAGCGTGACCGTATCGCCGTCCACTACTCGGATGATCCGGCACTGCCCGTCTGCGACCTGCACCGTCTTTGTCGCCGCATTTATCCCGTCAGCTATCGTCGGCAGGATCAGAAGGCCGAACAGACCAAGCCCGATCACAGCCTTCAGATAGAACAGCGGATTGACGATCCGCCGCAAGAACCGCGTGACCGGTCCCGGAGGTCTGTGCGGTGGAAGCCCCATCCCCCAGCGCGGCGGCCGCCGGTAGCTGCGGCTGTAGGGCACGACATCACCGCGCCTGCGCGCCATCTCAGTCCGCCGCCGCCACGGCCACCGGCGCCAGCCGCTCGGCCCCGGCCACTCGGACCAGTTCTTCGGCGATGATCCGGGCGATGAGCGCCACATCCTCGGGCGTAAAGGTCAAGGGCAGCCGCATGTCGATCAGCCCGGCCAGCACCCGGTCGGTCGCGGGCAATGCCACAGGCTCGGCATAGCGCCAATGCGCATAGCGGCTGGTGAACCCCTGCGGGTCCGCCGCCCCAAACCACTTCAGCTCCACCCCCCGCGCCGCCACCGCCGCGACAAAGGCAGCCACCCTTTCGGCCTCCCAGCCCGGCAACAGGAACTGGAAGCTCGATCCCACATAGTCCTCGTGCTGCGGTCGCGGGATCAGCCGCACCCCCGGCACACCTGCCAGACCCGCCTCCATCGCATGATACAGCACCCGCCACCGCGCGCGCCGGTCGTCCAGCATCGCGATTTGCGGCCGCAGGATCGCCGCGCGCAGGTTGTCCATGCGGCTAGAGACATTGGGCACATCCAGCTTCAGCCGATCGAACACTTCGGGCGAGGGTGCCGCGCGGTGGCGCGCATACAGCATGTAGGACCCCGACAAAAGGACCGCCCGCGCCGCCAGCTCTGCGTCATCGGTCACCAGAAAGCCACCCTCGCCCGAATTCATGTGCTTGTAGGTCTGCGTCGAATAGCAGCCGATGGCCCCATGCCGGCCGGAGGGCACCCCGCGCCATTTCGCCCCCATCGTATGCGCGCAATCCTCGATCACCCGCAGCTCCAGCTCGTCACACAGCGCCATCAGCCGCTCCATGTCGCAAACATGGCCGCGCATATGCGACAAAAGCAGAACCCTGGCGAAACTTCTGGCCGCCTTGCGCTCCAGATCGTCCAGGTCGATCGTCAGATCTTCGGTGACGTCCACGAAGAGGGGTTTTGCACCCAAGCTCGCAATCGCCCCCGGCACCGGGGCGAGCGTGAAGGCATTCGACAACACCAGTTCTCCTGGCTTCACCTGCAACGCGCGCAACGCGCACGCCATCGCCGCCCCGCCCGAGGCCAGTGCCAGACAATATTTTGCCCCCACATAGGCCGCGAACTCTTCCTCCAGCAGCGCCGTCTCGGCCACCTCTCCCGCAACTGTGTTATACCTATGCAAGCGCCCATGACGCAGCACGGCCACCGCCGCCTCGATCCCCGCCTCCGGGATCGGCTCTTGCTGAGTGAAACTGCCGGTGAAACGCTCGGTCATGACTTCTCCGCCTTGGTCACGGCGGCAAATAGCACGGTCGTCACCAGAAGGCACCCCGCTGCGAACCAATAGGCCACATCGGGCGACTGCCAGTCCCGCCCTTCCGCCATGAAATGCCCGAAGGTCCAGGCAAAGAACACCGTTCCGAACAGCATCGCCACATTGGTCACCGCCGAAATCCCGCCCTGCAACTCGCCTTGGGCATCCTCGGGCACCTTCTTCGTCAGGATGGAGGTCATCAAGGGATGAACAAACCCCTCCGGCCCGTGCAGGATCATCAGCGCGATCACCGCCCCCAGGGATCCCACGAACCCATAGCCCGTCAGCACCAAAGTCGCGCAGATCAGGCCGAAGAAGGCCACCCGCCATTCGCCGAACCGCTTGGCCGCGGGGCCCGTCAGAAACCCTTGAAAGCCCCCCGCGATCAGCCCGAAGACGGCGAGCGTCACCCCCACCGTCAGCTCGGACCAGCCGAACTTGGCAATTCCCCAGAAGGTCCAGATCGCCGGGTAGACGCTGGTCGAAAAGAAGAAAAGGCCCATGACCATGACCATCGGCAAAACGCCCCGATAGGTCGCAAAGACCCGGAAGGCACCGAAGGGGTTGGCTCGCCACAGCTCGAACTTGCGCCGGTTTTCCGGCGCCAGCGACTCCGGCAGGACCAGAAAGCCATAGACCAGATTGGCCAGACTGATCCCGGCGGCAACCCAGAACGGCACGCGCGGCCCCAATTCGCCCAGAAGGCCGCCCAGCGCCGGGCCGATGACGAACCCCACGCCAAAGGCCGCCCCCATCAGCCCATAGGCTTTCGCCCGGTCGTCCGGCGCGGTCACATCCGCGATGAAGGCGCTGGCGATGATCCAGCTGGCCCCGCAGACGCCCGCAATGATCCGCCCCGCGAACAGCCATTCCAGCGACGGCGCCAGCGCCATCAGCATGAAATCCGCCCCCAGCCCTAAGATCGCCAACAACAGCAAGGGCCTGCGCCCGAACCGGTCGGACAGGTTCCCCATCAAGGGCGCAAAGACGAACTGCGCAAGGGAGAATGCCGCGAACATCCAGCCTCCGATCACGGCGGCCTCTGCGATGTCAACCTGCCCCACGTCCTCGATCAGCTTCGGCAGGACCGGCATGATCAGGCCAAAGCCGACCATGTCCAGGAACACGGTGATCAGCACAAAGGTCACCGCATGGCGGCTGACCGGCGGCGCAGGTTCTGCGACTTGGTTCATGGGGCGCGACCCTAAGAAGGCGCAGGGCAGGTGTCAAACCGCCGTCGTAGCCACGATCCCCGCTCTTCTGCCCTTTCACCTGGCTCCAAATATCCCCGCGCGGCGCGCACGTCCGAGCCGGTTGGCGCGTCCCGCGCCAGAGGCGAGACAAAAGGCTTGCGCGGAACGCGCTCCTTTCAATCGCTGCCCATGTCCGGTCACCCGGTCACCCGGTCACCCGGGAAAGATGCTTGCCCGATCGTAAACGTCCACAGACAACCCATTGATTTCATGGCAGGTCCAGCACCCGTCCACGCGTGGACAGCTCACGCCAGAAGCCGCTCTGCCAGCCCCGGCAGGTCCTCGAACCGGTCCAGCAGGGCCGCCGGGGCGAACCGGCTGACCCCCGCACCTTCCGGCCCGAAGGTGACCAGCGCGACCGGCACCCCCGCGGCGACACCGGTCTTGGCATCCGTCTCGGTATCGCCCACCAGCATCGACCGAGCCACCAGGCCCCCCGCCCGCTCCACCGCCGCCCGGTAGGGCACGGGGTCGGGCTTCCGGACCGGAAAGGTGTCCGCCCCCACCAGCGTCCCGAAGGCCTCCCGCACCCCGAGCTCGCGCAACAAAAGCTCCGCCAGCCCCTCCGGCTTGTTCGTGCAGACCGCGACCCGGAACCCCGCCCCCTTCAACGCCTCCACCGCTGCCATCGCACCGGGATAAAGCCGCGTCTGAACCGCGATCCCCGACCGGTACGCCTCCAGCAGCACCGGATAGCCCGCATCCACATCGGCCTCAGACCAGTCCATCCCCAGCCGCTGGAACCCCAACCGCAGCATCGCCCGGCCCCCGTGAAACGCCGTCAACGCATCTTTCGGACCCAGCACGGGGCGTGGAAAGCAGGCATTCGCCGCTGCCAGCAGATCGGCTGAAGTATCCGCCAAAGTCCCGTCCAGATCGAAAACCACCGTCCGCATTGCCGCAATCCTGTAACCTGACGTGAGGCATCGCCCCCTTGCCACCCCGTCCGGGGGGCGTAAAACGGGCGCAACAATAAGGAAAGGGGCAGAATGCAGGTTTCAGTCATCGTTCTGGCAGCCGGTCAGGGCACTCGGATGAATTCCGACACACCGAAGGTTCTGCACCAGGTCGCCGCGGCCCCCCTCCTCCACCACGCTCTGCAGACCGCCCAGTCGCTGGAACCATCACGCATCGTCGTGGTCACCGGCCACGGGGGCGAGGCCGTTGCCGCCTCTGCCACCGGATTTAACGAGGCCGTGGAAACCGTCGTCCAGGACCCGCAACTCGGTACTGCCCATGCCGTGGCCCAGGCCGCTCCGCTTCTCGCCGACGCCGAGGGCGAGGCCATCGTCCTTTACGCCGACACGCCTCTGATCCGCGAGGAAACGCTGCGCGCCATGCTGGACGCCCGGGCCCGGCACGCGGTTGTCATCCTTGGCTTTCACGCAAAGGATCCGGGACGTTACGGCCGCCTCCTCACCCAAGGCGACGAACTCCTCGCCATTCGGGAATTCAAGGACGCCTCGCCAGAGGAACGCACGATATCCCTCTGCAATTCTGGCGTTGTCTGCGCCGAGGCGCGGCTACTCTTCTCCCTTATCGCCGAGGTGAAGAACGACAACGCGGCGCAGGAATACTACCTGACCGACATCGTCGAACTTGCCCGCAAGCGCGGCCTCTCCGCCGGGGTCGTCCTTTGCGACGAAGCGGAAACCCTGGGCGTCAACACCCGCGCGCAATTGGCCGAGGCCGAGGCCGCCTTCCAGGCCCGCGCCCGGGCGGATGCTCTTGAAAACGGCGTGACCCTCACCGCCCCCGAGACCGTGTTTTTCGCGTTGGACACCTGGGTCGGCCGCGATGCGATTATCGGGCCGAACACTCTTTTCGGTCCCGGCGTAACTGTAGAATCCGGCGCCGAAATCAAGGGCTTCTGCCATCTCGAAGGCTG
>JALOTD010000036.1 GCA_025458105.1 Tabrizicola sp.
GCCGAGATGGGGACAAGCAACTACAGCGACGAGTTCAAGCGGGACGCGGTGCAGCAGATCACGGTGCGTGGCTATCCGGTTCGGGAGGTTTCGCGGCGCTTGGGCGTCAGCACGCATTCTCTGTACAAGTGGTTGAAGCTGTTCGGGGAGCCAGTGCCGAAGCCTGGCGTGGACCACGAAGCTGAGAGCCGGCGGCTGAAGCGCGAGCTGGCCCGGGTCACCGAGGAGCGCGATATTCTAAAAAAAGCAACGGCGTACTTCGCGCGCGAGTCCCAATGAATGGAGCCATTGGAGCGCCATTGGTTCGAGCTCAATGGCGACGGCCTTCATCCGGGCGCATCAGGCCGAGTTCGGCGTCCGGGCCATGTGCCGGGTGCTGCGGGTTCACTTCAGCGGCTTTTACGCATGGCTTGAGGAACCGTTAAGCCAACGCGCGCAGGAAGACCTGCGTCAGACGGAACTGATCCGGCAGGCCTGGTCCGAGAGCGGCAAGATCTATGGCTATCGCAAGCTCGCCGACGATCTGCGCGATCAGGGGGAAAGGGTTTCGGAGAACCGGGTGGCGCGGTTGGCATCCTTGGCCGGGATTGCCGCCCAGGTTGGCTACAAGCGCCGCCCTGGGCGGTATGGCGGCAAGCCTGCTGTGGTAGCCTCCAACGCCCTGGGCCGGCATTTCGAGGTCGATGCGCCCGACAAGGTCTGGGTAACCGGCATCACCTACATCAAGACCCATGAGGGATGGCTGTATCTGTCTGTCGTCATCGACCTGTTCTCACGCCGCGTGGTCGGTTGGTCGGCCCAGCCGCGCATGACGACCGATTTGGCTCTGCAAGCCCTGCTCGCGGCCGTCTGGCGGCGCAAACCCAAGTCCAGGGTGATGATCCATTCAGACCAGGGATCGCAGTTCACCAGCCGAGAGTGGCAGCTCTTCCTCAGCCAACACAATCTGGAGGCCAGCATGAGCCGCCGCGGCAACTGCCATGACAATGCGGTGGCCGAAAGCTTCTTCCAGCTCCTGAAGCGGGAACGCATCCGCCGTCGCACCTACCTGACCCGCGAAGCAGCAAGGCAGGACGTGTTCGAGTACATCGAGATGTTCTACAACCCGAAACGAAAGTACACGAACAACGGCATGCTGTCGCCCGTTGACTTCGAAATCAGGCAGCAGCAACTGAACAAGGCGGGCGTCTAGGAAACTAGGGGCACCTCAATCGTGACTTGGAACAACCGTAGGTGCTGCCTTACGGTCGGCTGGTCTGAACTAAGTGCTTAATCCGGTGAAAATGGTGCCCGTGAGTAATGAGGCCGCCCAGGCCAAGAATGGTCACTATGTCGCTGTCCCAGGAGGAGGCTTTTGGCTGTATCTTCTGGTCTCGCCTTGACGAATGGACGAGGTCCTAATACCTACCAACGTGAGCGCGGGCGTTGTGTAATGGTAAGACCTCTGCCTTCCAAGCAGAAGACGCGGGTTCGATTCCCGCCGCCCGCTCCAAGAACCATTTTCCGACAGTACGCCGACAAATCTGGTATTCAATGATGCCTTTAGCATTGAAATAATTGATTTATCAGAGAATAGCGTACTAGCCTTCCAAGCTAGAGACACGGGTTCGATTCCCGTCACCCGCTCCATCCTTGCCAACGCTACTGGGCCGTGTCCACGCGTGGACAGCATAGGCGTTGCGTTTCTTTTCAATACGTTGTGTGTGGGCAGCCACATTTTGTTAACCCCAGGCATGGGTCTTTGACGGCAAAGAAATCGGCATCGGTCCGCGACGGAAGCGGCAGGGGGCGTCGTATAGGGGGAAACACCGCAGGAGCGCGCGATGACTGACGCTGACTTCCATGAACGCGAAGGCCTTGCCGCCGACCTGCCGCATCTGACGCGGCGGCGGCTTCTGGTGACGGGGCTGGCCATGGGCGGTGCGGCCGTATCCCTTTGGGCGATACGCAGCGGGGCTGAGACGGTGACTGGCATCGGGCCGGACGGGGCAGTCTGTCTGGCCAACCCAGCCGAGACGGCCGGCCCCTTCCCGGCGGATGGCACCAATGTCCGCGCGGGCCAGACGGTCAACATCCTAATTGAGGGGGGCGTGATCCGCGAAGATATCCGTAACAGCATTGGCGGCCTCACCCCGGTGGCTGAAGGCGTGCCCCTGGCCGTGGAGATTACGCTGGTCGACGTGCGCCGGGCCTGCGCGCCCTTGGGCGGCATGGCGGTCTATCTCTGGCAGTGCGATGCAGAGGGCGTCTATTCGATCTACGGCGCAACGGACCGCAACTATCTGCGTGGCGTTGCAATCAGCGATGCGTCGGGTATTGCACGGTTCACGACGGTGGTTCCGGGATGCTATCCCGGTCGCTGGCCGCACGTGCATTTCGAGGTCTTCTCCAGCGCAGAAATGGCGGTTTCAGGGCGCGGGGCGCTGCTCACCTCGCAGTTCGCATTGCCCGAGGCTGAATGCCGTGCGGTCTATGACCGACAACCGCTTTATGCAGCCAGTCGCGAGACAATCGAGGGGGTGAGCCTCGCGCGGGACGGGATCTTTCGGGATGCATCGCAGACGGAACTGGCAGCACAGATGCTAGAGCTGCGGGGCGACCCGGGGTCAGGCTACCGGGCGACCGGACGGGTCGGTCTTGTGATCTAGAGGCGGTTCAGAAGAACCAGGTAATCAGCGGCCAGCCGACAAAGCCAAAGGTAGCCAGGGTTGCAAGATAGGCGGCGGCAGCAAGAAAACCGCGGCGGATGCCCATCGGGCGCTGGAAGCGGCTGATATCACCTCCGCGCAGCAGATACTGGACGCCCATCAGCGCAAAGATGGTCAGCGCAATCGACTGGCTGTAGATCGCCAGAAAGACGGCCAGGGCTGACATTGCGAGCGTGATCTGGTGAGCATAGCCTGGCAGGAATGTCTGGCTGAGAACGCTGATGCAGCGCCCGCCGTCCAGTGGCCAGAACGGCATGAGATTGAAGAAGTTGAGTGCGCCGGTCACAAGGGCGAAGGTCCAGATGAAATCGGCGACCAGAGACTCCTCGCCCCAGTCCAGGCCAAGAAGTGCGACAGCAAGGACCATGGGGGCGATGCAGATGCCCGGGCCCATCAGGGTGATGAAGAAGTCTTTTTCCTGGCTGGCGGGCACCTGGTTCGAGATAGCCACACCCCCGATCAGCGGGATTAGGCGAAAGCGCGCGTCGGAATGGCCGCAGACCCGGTATGCCGCGACGTGGCCGAATTCGTGGACCATGACCGACAGGATCAGTGCAAGACCATACATCGGATCAAAGAAATAGACGGCGGCAGCCACGGCCAGGACGCCCATTAGAAGCGCGCTGGCCTCGAAGCCCGCGAAAGTGACGATATGGCTGCGTCCGGTTAGCCCCCCGCGCAGCGTGTAGAGCGTGGCGAGGCACAGCCCCAAGGCCGCCAATATCGCAAGGGCGGGGGTCAAAGGTTTTCGGCCTGCGGGAAGCCAAGGGCGTGATAGCCACCATCAACGTGGACGACTTCCCCCGTCGTGCAGGCGCCGTAGTCCGAGCAGAGCCAGACCGCCGTGCCGCCGATCGCTTCAAGCGTCGCATTGGCGCGGAGCGGGGAGTTTTCTTCGGTGTGGCGGAAGGTGGCGCGGGCGCCGCCGATGGCCGATCCCGCAAGCGTCTTCATTGGGCCCGGCGAAATGGCGTTCACGCGGATCTTCTGCGGGCCGAGGTCATTGGCCAGATAGCGGGTGGCCGATTCCAGCGCGGCCTTGGCGACGCCCATCACGTTGTAATTGGGCGAGACGCGGTTCGAGCCCTGGAAGGTCAGCGTGATCAGCGTGCCGCCATTCGGCATCAGCGGCTCGGCCCGGCGGGCGACGTCGATGAAGCTGAAGCACGAGATGTTCAGCGAGTTCAAGAAGTTTCCCTTGGTCGTGTTGATGAAGCGACCGGTGAGCTCGGTCTTGTCGGAAAAGGCGATGGCGTGGATCAAGAAATCCAGGCTGCCCCAGCGGCGGCCGATTTCGGCAAAGCAGGCATCAAGGCTGTCTTCGTTCGTGACGTCCACGTCGATCAGGACATCCGAGCCGACACTGGCAGCAAGCGGCTGCACCCGCTTGCCAAAGGCCTCGCCCTGGTAGCTGAACGCAAGTTCAGCGCCTTCGGAAGCGAGCGCAGACGCGATGCCCCAAGCAATAGAGCGTTCGTTCGCCACGCCCATAACAAGCCCGCGCTTGCCCTTCATGAGGTCAGCCATGATGCGTTACCCGAGGTATTTGGACATGACGAGGGTGGCGTTGGTGCCGCCGAAGCCGAAGCTGTTCGACAATACGCTGTCGATCGCGACGTTGTCGCGCATCGTGGTCACGATCTCGGACGGGTCAAGCGCGGGGTCCAGCGTTTCGACATTGGCCGAGGCGGCAATGAAGTTGCCGTTCATCATGATCAGCGAGTAGATCGCCTCCCACACGCCGGCGCCGCCAAGGCAGTGGCCGGTGAGTGATTTCGTCGAGGCGATGGGGGGCGTCGACCCTTTGCCGAAGACGCGGCGGATGGCTTCGACTTCGGTCACGTCGCCGACCATGGTGGAGGTGCCGTGGCTGTTGATGTAGTCGATCTTGCGGTCCTTGGGCAGGGTGGACAGGGCGAGGCGCATCGCGCGTTCGCCGCCTTCGCCCGAGGGGGCCACCATGTCGTGCCCGTCCGAGGTCGCGCCATAGCCCGTGACCTCGGCATAGATCTTCGCGCCGCGGGCGAGGGCGTGTTCCAGTTCCTCCAGCACCACGATCCCGCCGCCACCGGCGATGACGAACCCGTCGCGGTTGGCGTCATAGGTGCGCGAGGCGCGCTCTGGCGTGTCGTTGTACTTCGACGACATCGCGCCCATCGCGTCGAACAGGCACGAGAGCGTCCAGTCCAGCTCCTCGCCCCCACCGGCGAAGACGATGTCCTGCTTGCCCATCTGGATCAGCTCGGTCCCGTTGCCGATGCAATGCGCGCTGGTCGAGCAGGCCGAGGTGATGGAGTAGTTCACGCCCTTGATCTTGAAGGGCGTGGCAAGGCAGGCCGAGACGGTCGAGGACATGCCCTTGGTCACGCCGAAGGGTCCGATCCTTTTGGGCGACCCGGTTTCCCGGACGATGTTGTGCGCCTTGAAGAACGACTTCGTCGACGGCCCGCCTGACCCGACGATGATGCCGGTGCGGTCGTTCGAGATATCGGTTTCCGACAGGCCCGAATCTTTCACCGCCTGGTCCATCGCGATGAAGGTATAGGCCGCACCATCGCCCATGAAGCGCAGGTCGCGCTTGTCGATCAGGTCTTCCAGCACGATGTTCGGCTGGCCGTGCACCCGGCAGCGGAAGCCATGTTCGGCATAGCCTCGGCGGCAGAGTTGCCGATGGACGAGACGATCCCGATCCCGGTGATGACGACGCGGCGCATGGGGTCCTCCTGCGGTGACTTGAGGACTGTTTACGGGAGAGGGGGGGAGGGGGCAAGGTGGAAGGGCGCGCCGACGGCGCAACCCCAGTCACGGCTTGATGTCATAGGTCACCCACTGGGTCTTGCTGGCGACCCTGTCGTAAAGTGCACGCGCGCGGACGTTGTCTTCGGCTGTGATCCATCGAACCACGGACCAGCCGCGCTGGATTGCGATGACCTTGAGAGCGGCAAGCAGCGCCTCGGCGATACCGGATCCCCGGGCCTTGGGCGCGACAAAGAGGTCATCGAGAAAGCCGCCGGTCGTGGCGGAAAGAGGGCGCGCAAAGGGCCGGTAATGTGCAAGGCCGATCAGGTGACCGTCCGATGCCTCGGCAACCAGACCCTCTTGCAACGCGGTCGGGTCATGCAACCAACCCCAGACAGTATCCCGCATCGCGGCGGTCTGGGATACGCGATAGAACTCGGCGTAACCTTGATACAAACAATCCCAGCCTGTGCGATCTGTGCGGGCAACGGGACGAATGCGGGCCTCTTCTATCATCTTCGCAGGTTCCTTCCGTACTGCGCTGAGCGCAAGTCTCATCGTCCGGTCTAGCAACATCTTCTCTCGTTCAGCCAAGGCCGGCGGCAAAGCTGCCACGGACGAGACCGTCGCTATCCGGGTGATAACGATGCGGCGCATCGGCCAGGCTTGGAAATCTTGGGACTGTTTGCGGCACAGGGAAAGGGGAGAAACGCGGTTGGAAGGAGGGCACGGATCTGGCAATGCAAGGACGTGCCCTCGGGCTGCGTCACGGCAACCGGAAATGTGCGGCGACTGCGTCAATGATCCGCTTGGTCACTTGACTTCGCTCCGTGCCTTTCGGGTCGGTACAGACCGGGTCGTCGCCTTCATCGGCCAGAATCTCTGCGCCTTCTGGTTTGCATAGGCCAAGCGCGGTAAAGTGTGTTGCCGGGACAATCTGCAGGACTTCTGCCTTTGGGAACTGCGTTTCGAATCCGCTGCCGGTGGAACTCGTGTCGGTTGCAAGCAGGCGATCGGTTCCGCTGCCAAGCCCGATCAACAGGACGGGGACATCAAGTGTCCGGCTATCCTCGGCAGTCAAACCCCAGGTAAGTGCGGGGTCAATGGCGCCGACCGCGGATATACGCGGGTCCTTCCAGACGCTGTTCCACCACGTTGCGTCGATGTCGGCGATGTGGATGCCTGCACGCAGGATGTCGGCGCAATGCGAGATCGGCGTCGCGGGGTCGGAGCAGAACCGATCAAGCCCGTCGCGGTTGCCCCGCAGACCGCCCAGCGACAAAGCCGTCCAACCGCCGTAAGAAAACCCAAGCGCGTATATCCGGTCTGTGTCGATCAAAGGGCTGATTTTCGGGTCGTCCAGCGCCTGATCGAGCGCTGCCGACAGGTCCTGCGCCCGGGTCCAATGGTCAAGTGCGCGCAGGCTGTCCTGTTCACCGGTGGTGCTGTTCGGGTGATTGACCGCAATCACCACTGCGCCCCGTTCGACCAGACCCGAAATCAGCCAACCCATGCGTTTGTAGTTGCCGCCCCAGCCATGCGACAGAAGGATGGTGGGGTGTGGCCCCGGCTCAGGTGTGGCTCCTTCGGCAACGGCGACACCGTAGAAGACCGCGTTCTCACCCATCATGACGCGGGTTCCGCCTGTGGCGGGGAAAAAGACGGCTCGGGCCATGGTGTCATCGTGGTGAGCTACGACCATCCGGTCCTCGATCACTCCGGTCACAAGCGTATCGGCCAATGCGGGGGAAGCAATGACCAGGGACAGGCAGTAGAGAGCATGTTTCATGTCGGTTTCCTTCACGACGGATCAGTGAACACATGCTGCTGCCGTGTGCATCGCAAAGCGTCCTGAAACCGGATTGAGGTCGCGCAGAACCGGTTTTAGGACGATGCTGCACCCATTCGTCCGTTTGCCATGTGCCCAGAGGGTTCCGCGCCGATGCCCGTCTTCCCCGTACCGGTCTTCATTTCAGCCGTGCTGGCAGCATTTTTCGCAATCCGCCTGATCCGCGGCGGGACCCATCCTACGCTTTTGCTGCTGATTGCTGTCTGTGCGGTCCAGTCGGCCATCATCGCGCTGGTGCAGCACTATGGCGTGGCTGTCTTGCGACCGGTGCAGCCGATCCTTGCGCTGGTGATTCCAGCAGCCAGCTGGGCAGCGTTTGGCCAGGCGGCTGGCACAGTGATGCGCCAGTGGGCCTGGCATGCCATAGGGCCAGTAGCGGGACTGGTCTGTCTTGCAGTTCAACCGGCGCTCTTGGATCTGCTGATCCCCTTGTCCTTCGCGGGGTACGGCAGCGCCATGCTGCTTCGGCTTGCAAAGGGGGAAGACAGTCTGCCGAACAGCCTGTTGGACAACGGCGCGCAATCGCTGCGGTCCTGGCAGGTCCTTGCCCTGGCATTAATCGCATCAGCGCTCTGCGATATTCTGCTGACCTATGGACATGCGCGGGGCGGCGCGCAGGCCCTGGCCTGGGTGCCAAGTCTGGTCTCTTCGCTGTCGCTTCTGGCCCTTGGGGCGCTGAGCCTGACCCCTGCCATCGAAAGCCGCCGCGACGCAGAGCCAGATCCGCAAGAGCCAAGTCCCGAGGACAAGGAGCGCGACCTGCAGATCCTTGCACGTCTGGACGCCTATGTCGCCGCGCAAAAGCCCCATCTTGATCCGGACCTGACTTTGGCACGGCTGGCCCGAAAGCTGTCCTTGCCGGCCAAGCAGGTGTCGGCTGCGATCAACCGGGGCAAGGGCGAAAACGTGTCGCGGTACATCAACCGGCTGCGTGTCGACGAAGCGTGCCGGTTGCTGAAGGGCGGCACGTCCGTGACCTTGGCGATGCTGGAGGCCGGGTTCAACACCAAGTCGAACTTCAACCGCGAGTTTCTACGCGTGACCGGGCAAAGCCCAAGCCATTGGCTGGCTTCCGAAAAAGAGTGAAGGTCGGGATTCCGGCCTCACGCCTCGCTGAGTGCGACCTTCATGTCCTTGACGAGGTAGATCGTCTCGCCGTCCGCCTCGACGCGTCCGTCTGCGACGCCCATCGTCAGGCGGCGGGTTTGCAGGGCCTTGGTGAAATCGACGTAGTACGTCAGCTTCTTGCGGTCAGGGCGGACCATGCCGGTCAGCTTCACTTCGCCCACCCCAAGCGCATAGCCGCGCCCCTGCCAGCCGCGCCAGCCGAGGTTGAAGCCGGTCAGTTGCCAGAGCCCGTCAAGGCCAAGGCAGCCCGGCATGATCGGGTTGCCGGGGAAGTGGCATTCGAAGAACCAGAGGTCGGGGGTGATGTCGAATTCAGCCACCACATGGCCCTTGCCGTGTTCGCCCCGGTCTTCGGAAATGTCGGTGATCCGGTCCATCATCAGCATCGGCGGGGCGGGAAGCTGGGCGTTGCCGGGGCCGAAAAGCTCACCCCTGGAACAGGCGAGCAGCGCCTCTTTGTCGAAACTCGTCGGATACAACGCCATCCCTTGTGGTCCCCCCAATGCGAATAACCCTACCTAGCATTTGCGGGCGAAGGGTGGCAAGGCTGGCAGCCTTGGTGCAGGAGGACGGCATGTTCCGGCGGTTTCTGGCGGCGAGCGGCCTGGCGAACCTGGGCGACGGGATCGCGACCTTGGCCTGGGTCTGGGTGGCCAGTACGCTAACGCGGGATGCAGCGCTGATTGCGCTGGTGCCAGTGGCGCTGCGGCTGCCTTGGGCCATTTTCGCGATTCCGGCGGGGATCGTGGCCGACCGGGTGGACCGGCGGCGGCTGGTCATTGCGATGGATGCGGTGCGGGCGCTGGCCTTCCTTGCGGCGGCAGGCGCGCTGACGCTGCGGGGCGAGGGCGGTCCGGCGCCGATGGAGGGGGTCAGTTCGGTGCCCTTGTTCGTGGCGCTGGTCCTTTGCGCGATGACTGTGGGGATTGCCGAGGTCTTCCGCGACAATGCGGCGCAAACGCTCTTGCCCTCTATCGTGCCCGATCAGGGGCTGGAGCGGGCGAACGGGCGGCTTTGGACGACCGAGGCCTTGGCGAACCAGCTGATCGGCCCTGCCTTTGGCGCTTTCCTTTTGGGTGCGGCGCTGGCGCTGCCCTTTGCTTTCAACGCGCTGGCTTATGGAGCAGCAGCGATCCTGATGACGCGCCTGCAGGGTCAGTTCCACCCCGGCACGCCGGTCGAGGCGCGCTGGCGGGCGGCCTTCGTGACGGCCTGGCGCTACCTGATGGGGCAGCGGCTGCTGGTGCTTCTGGCGGTGGTGACGGGGCTTTGGAACATGACCTTTGAGGCGACGCTCTTCGCGCTGGTTCTGCATGCGCAGGAAAACCTGGGGCTTTCGGCGCAAGAGTACGGCTTTGTGCTAACCGCCTTTGCGCTGGGCGGCGCGCTGGCGGGGCTGATCGGCGACAAGATCGCCCTGCGGCTGGGGGCAGGGCGGACGCTGCGGCTGAGCCTGCTTGTCAGTGCGGCGATGCTGCTGCTGGTGCCGCTTGCGCCGAACGGGTGGCTTTTGGCGGCGACCTTCGTGGTCTTTGAAATGGCAGGGATCACCTGGAACATCGTCTCGGTCAGCCTGCGGCAGCGCATGATCCCGGACGAGTTGCGCGGGCGGGTGAACAGCCTCTATCGCCTGCTGGCCTGGGGGATGATCCCGATCGGGATCGCGCTTTCCGGCTGGCTGATCGGGCTGGCCGAGGGCTGGATTGGGCGCGCGCAGGCGCTTACGGTGCCGATCTGGGTCGCGGGTGGGCTGATGCTGGCCATGGCAATCCTGGTGCAGGGTCCGCTGCAGCGCGGGCTGGATCAGGCACGGGGGCGTCAATAGGGTTTGAAACCGGGGGGATTTGTCCTTTATATGACTGGACAGACAGGAATGGTGATGACCCAGGCGATGGACCCCCGGCACACTCAGCGCAGCACGGCTTGGCTGGCCTCAGCCGGATTGCGCCCGACGCGGCAGCGGCTGGCCTTGGCCGAGCTGCTGGTTGGCGACGGTGAGAACCGGCATGTGACGGCAGAAAGCCTGTATGCGGCCAGCCTGGCCACGGGCGAGAAGGTCAGCCTTGCGACCGTCTACAATACCTTGCGCGCGTTCTGCGATGCGGGGCTGATGAACGAGGTCGTGGTTGATGGCTCGAAAAGCTATTTCGACACCCGCATCGACGACCATCCGCATTTCTACTGGGAAGACAGCCACACTCTGACCGATGCCCCGGCGGACGAGCTGGAAATCGCCGCGCTTCCGAAGGTGCCGGATGGCATGGAAGTGGCGCGGGTCGACGTCGTCATTCGCCTGCGTAGGGCATGATAAAGGGCGGGGTTGATCCCCGCCCTCACTCGTGACGAACCTCTGCGGCTCAGTTCGGGACCATGACCGTGTCGATGACGTGGATCACGCCGTTCGACTGGTCGACGTCGCCAATCGTGATCGTGCCGATGTTCCGGGATTCCGAGTAGATCATCGCCGTGTCGCCCTTGAACCGGATCGAGAGCGCGTCGCCCGAGAGGGTCTTGAGGTTGGCATAACCATCGGCGCCGACCTTGGCCCGCAGATCGGCCAGTTTCAGGTCACCGGCCACGACATGGGCGGTTAGGACCTTGGTCAACATGTCCTTGTTCTCCGGCTTCAGAAGCGTGTCGACAGTGCCTGCGGGAAGGGCGGCAAAGGCGTCGTTGACCGGGGCGAAGACGGTAAACGGGCCGGGGCCCATCAGCGCGTCAACAAGACCCGCGGCCTTGACGGCTGCAACCAGCGTGGTGTGGTCGGCCGAATTGACGGCATTCTCGACTATGTTCTTGTCTTCGAACATCGGGGCGCCGCCGACATCGGGGTTCGAGGCAAAGGCTGCAGGGGCGAAGGCGGTCAGCGCGATGGCGCCGAGGATAAGGCGAAACGACATTGGGATCTCCCTGGATGGCTCAGCCGGACTATCCGGCTGTCACATCGCAAGGAACGGGGGCTTTGCCGGGTAAGTTTCGCGCCCGGGTTCACAGCTGCGTGAACGGTGTCAGAACCACTGGCCCGGCTCCATCAGCCCGAGGTCCAACAACTGCTGGCTGTGCCAGTTGAAGGGGACCGAGTTGCGCCAGCGGAAGGTCTGTATCGCATGGCGCGACCCGGGATTGGTGCGCAGCGCTTTGGCTGTGCGGAAGGAACAGACTGCCGCGGTCAGATTGTGGTGCCAGGGGCAGGCATAGGTGTTCATCTCTTCGTCGGTGAGGGTGTAGTCAGGCTGAAGTCGCAGGCCCGGTTTGGCGCGGAAAAGCGAGATGCGGTCGATCCGGCGGCGATGCCAGGGAACGTGCTCCTCGAACCGCCAGCGCAGGCCGCCGAAGAAGTCCATTTGCCGGTCTTTCGGCTGCCAGTCGCGGGCCGGATCTTTGCGCGCGAGAGCGTAATAGCCTGACCGGTCAAGCCAGGCGTCGGCAAGGTTGACCGCATTCGGGCTGGCCGCCAGATCGCCTGCGTAAAGGTCGATCACATAGGTCAGCATGGCATCCCGCCGCTCTTCACTATGGAACGTCAGAAGCTCGCGGATGCGGCGGGTCTCGCAGAACGGGAAATGCAGATACTCGGCGTTGTAGCAGTAGTGCACCCAGGCCCCGGCGACATGGTCGATGACCTGATTCACGGCACTTGGCAGGGCTGCTTCAGCAAAGACGTCGTGGGTGACAATGTGAACGCGGGATTCATTTTCGGGGGAGACCTCGACGCCCGAAGGCGCCAGCAGGATCACGTCGCGAAAGCCACACTTCTTCTGGTGCGCGAGGGTAGAGTCGATCTCGACCTCATCCTCGGCCATGACCAGAGACAAGGGCCCCTTGGCAAGGGCGCTGCTTCGGGCAGTCAGGAAGTCGGCAAGCGATGGATAACGCATCTGGGGTCCGGCAAGGTTTGCCGAAACGTCAGGGATAGCGTCTGTGGATGCAAGGTGTTGCGACAAGCATGGGCTTCGACAGTGGAGGCGCGTTGCCGACAGGCGTCACCCCCCCCGGGGTGCCGCGGCTGGCGTTGCCGCAGGGGGCAAGAGGGTGTAAAGCCGCGTCTAGCCCAAGGAACCACCGCATGACCGCGCCCAAGAAGCTTTTCGTCAAGACCTATGGCTGTCAGATGAACGTGTATGACAGCGAGCGTATGGCCGAAGCCCTGGGCGCGAAGGGCTATGTCACAACGGACGTTGTGGAAGATGCAGACATGGTGCTGCTGAACACCTGCCACATCCGCGAGAAGGCGTCGGAGAAACTGTATTCCGACCTGGGGCGGTTGCGCGGGCTGAAGGCAGTGAAGCCGGGAATGAAAGTGGGCGTCGCTGGCTGTGTCGCACAGGCCGAGGGCGAGGAAATCCTGCGCCGGTCTTCGGTCGTGGACCTTGTCGTCGGACCGCAGGCCTATCACCGGCTGCCCGAGATGGTTGAGGCCGAGGGTCGCCTTGTCGACACGGAGTTTCCAGTAGAAGACAAGTTCACTCTTCTGCCCGAGCGCAAAGCGTTGCGGGGGCCGACGGCGTTCCTGACGGTTCAGGAAGGCTGCGATAAGTTCTGCGCCTTCTGTGTGGTGCCCTACACGCGCGGGGCAGAGGTCAGCCGTCCGGTTGCGCGCCTTCTGGAGGAGGCGCGCGGGCTCGTGGCGCAGGGTGTGCGCGAGATCACGCTTCTGGGCCAGAACGTCAACGCCTATCACGGCGAGGGGCCGGGCGGGGTGTGGAGCCTGGCGCGGCTGGTGCGCGAGATGGCAGACATCCCGGGACTGGAGCGCCTGCGCTACACGACCAGTCATCCGAATGACATGGACGAGGACTTGATTGCCGCGCATGGCGAGGTGCCGCAGCTGATGCCCTATCTGCATCTGCCGGTGCAGTCAGGCAGCGACCGCATCCTGAAGGCGATGAACCGCAAGCACACTGCAGATGCCTATCTGCGTCTGATTGGGCGCATCCGCGCGGCGCGACCGGATATCCTTTTGTCGTCGGATTTCATCGTGGGCTTTCCTGGCGAAACCGACGCGGACTTTCAGGCGACGATGGACCTGATCCGAACGGTGGGGTTTGGGGCGGCGTTTAGCTTCAAATACTCGGCACGGCCCGGCACGCCCGCAGCCGAGAAGACACCGGTCCCAGGAGATATCGCGGATGCCCGGCTGCAGGAATTGCAAGCGCTGATCACCGCACAGCAACGTGCGGCGCAGGAGGCGATGGTCGGACGCGAGGTAACGGTCCTCTATGAGAAGCCAGGACGGTTGCCGGGGCAGATGGTCGGCAAATCGGATCATCTGCATGCCGTCCATGTCCACGACCCGGAGGGCCGAATCGGGGATCTGGTCCGGGTGAGCGTCTCAGCTTCGTCTTCCAACTCGTTGGCTGCAGAGGTGCTTCTCCGAAACGCTTGAGATTTTCAGACTGTTGCAGATCAGCCAGAAACCGGGGTTTTTGGTGCAAATAAGCAAGACGAAGCTCTCCGAGTTGGATGATTTCCTTCACTTCGCCGTGTTTCATCTGCTTTATGGACTCAATCGGGGCTGCAAGACTCGGCTAAAGCGAGACCAAGGAGATTGGCAGTGATGAAGATGGGAAGCATGCTGCGAGGCGCGGTAGCGTCGGTCGTTGCAGGCGCGTGTCTTGTCATCGCGCCCATGGCGATGGCGCAGGACGGCGAAGTGACCGGCAAGATCGAATGGGGCGTATGGGTTGATGCCGACGGCTGCCAGCATTGGTGGGCTGATGGCGGGGAAGAAGGCTACATGGTGCCGCGACGGGACCGAAAAACCGGCAAGCCGGTCTGCATGAAGCAGGTCAGCTGTTTGTCGGAATCGACCGATGCTTATTTCGCGACGGCCAGCGCCTCGCTGACGGCTGACGGTCGGCGAAAGCTCGAAGCGTTCTTTACAACTTCGGACGCCTTCTCGTATTCGATTGCCGGTCATACGGACAGCCGTGGCTCGGACGAGTACAACCAGGGTCTGTCGGAAGCCCGTGCCAAGACGGTCGCCGATGTGGCGCGGTCAGTTGGGGCGGTGGTCGAAAGCGAAATTGGATTTGGCGAAAAGCAGCCGGTGGCCTCGAACAGCACGGCGGCGGGCATGGCGAAGAATCGCCGTGTCGAAGTTCTCTGCAAGAAGGGCTGACATGATGACGCTTGCAAGAGATGGAATGGACCGCATCGGGGTTGTAGGGCGCAGCAGCCTTTTGCTGGCGCTGGCCGTCGCGCTGTCGGGGTGCAGTTTCCTGGAAGCGGGTCGCCCCTATTTTGGCCCGGCCTCGACAATTGCCAAGCCGGTCGATTCGGCGACGGACACCGGTGGGCTTGTCGAAGGCGAGGCTGCGATCGCCTATGATCCAGACGGATGCCAGGTCTGGATCATTGATGACGGCCTGGAAGGCTATTCTTCGCCGAGGTTCGATCCGAAGACCGGATTGCCGGTCTGCGACGACAAGTATCCGCCGGGCACGGTGGTCGGGGACTATCAGTCGTCCAGCTCGCCGATCGGTGACTGGGTGCCGCGGTAACCTGTCGCTACATCCGAGGATTGGGGGGCCTTGATGCAGTCAGGGCCCCTTTTTGCTGCAGAAGGCGGCCCGGCTGTCACGGAACCTGCATCATTTCGCACAACAGTTTGTGCACGGCACTGGTTTTGCTTGCCAGATGACGTAGCGGGTTGCACAGTTTCAGTGTGGCCCTGACAAAAGGAGAGCCCGTTGGGCATCAGCGCGCTGACCCCCCCGTCCGCCGAGGATATCGTCGAAACCGTCCTCGAATTCCCAGACAACCGATTGCTGATCGATCTCTGCGGCGAGTTTGACCGCAACCTCGCGCAGATCGAACACCAGATGGGGGTGCACATCCTGCGGCGCGGCAACCGGCTGGCAGTGATCGGCGAAAAAGGGGCGCGGGATCAGGCGGCGGCAGTGCTGCGGTCGCTTTACGCGCGACTGGAGGCTGGACGTGGCGTGGCTGCGGGCGACATCGATGGCGCAATGCGGATGGGTCGCCCGGTCGGTGAGACCGACGGCGGCGACCAGGGTGAGTTGTTCACCAGCGGGATGGAGATCCGGACCCGCAAGAAGCCGATCGAACCGCGGACCGAGGCACAGAAGGCCTATGTGGCCAATCTTTTCCAGAATGAGTTGGGCTTTGGCATCGGCCCGGCGGGGACCGGCAAGACCTATCTGGCCGTCGCAGTCGGGGTGACGATGTTCATCTCTGGCGCCGTGGAGAAGATCATCCTGTCGCGCCCGGCAGTTGAGGCGGGGGAACGGCTCGGTTTCCTTCCCGGTGATGCGAAGGAGAAGGTCGATCCCTATATGCAGCCGCTTTACGACGCGCTGAACGATTTCCTGCCGGCCAAGCAGGTGGAAAAACTGATGCAGGAAAAACGGATCGAGATCGCGCCTCTGGCCTTCATGCGGGGCCGCACGCTGTCGAATGCCTTCATCGTGCTGGACGAAGCGCAGAACGCGACAACCATGCAGATGAAGATGTTCCTGACCCGCCTGGGCGAGGGCAGCCGTATGGTGATCACTGGCGACCGGACCCAGGTCGACCTGCCGCGCGGAACGGCGTCCGGTCTGGTGGATGCCGAGCGGATCCTGAAGGGGGTGAAGGGCGTGAGCTTCAACTATTTCACCTCAAAGGATGTGGTCAGGCACCCGCTGGTCGGGCGGATCATCGAGGCCTACGAGGCTGACGAAGCGCGTGGGTAGGAGCGGTTTTCAGGCGGAGCGCTGGCGCGCAAGTCTTTTGTCTCGTCGTCGGGGCTTGCGCCCTCCTCCTCGGGTCAGACGAGGGGCGCTGCCCCTCGCGCTTCCCAGGGTATTTGGGGAAGGGAAAGACAGGCGCCCCCGGTTTGACGCGAAGACGGCTTCGCGCTAGGCCCGGGGCATGGATCTGGTCGAGACAATTGTCGAGGATGAAAGGTGGGAAGCTTTCGGGCTTGCCACGGTTGCAGAGCGCGCGGGGCGGGCGGCGATTTCGGCGCTCGGCTTGCCGGTCGAAGGTTTCCAGATCAGCCTGATGGGCTGCGACGATGCGCGAATCGCCGAACTGAACGCCGATTTCCGGGGCAAGCCGCAGCCGACGAATGTGCTCAGCTGGCCATCGGAAGAGCGCGCTTCGGAATGCGTGGGCGAGGCGCCTGATCTTCCGGCGCCGGGAACGGCCGATGAGCCGGACTCGCTGGGGGATATTGCGCTTGCCTGGGAAACCTGCAGCCACGAGGCAAGTGAGCAGGGCAAGCCGATGGTCGACCATGTCACACATCTGATCGTACATGGGGTGCTGCATCTTTTGGGGTATGATCACATCGAGGACGAGGATGCAGCCTTGATGGAGGCGCTGGAGGTTCGGATACTTGCCAGTCTGGGGGTTTCTGACCCATATTAGACCGGCACTCGCCAGACGGGTGCTTTCTGGACAAAGGACCGATGGGCAGTAGTACCGACGGGTCAGCCTCTGCGCAGGGCGCGCAGATGGAGCTGGCCGATGAGCCTTCGAGTGACCCGGCCCAACGCGGGTTCTTCGGACGACTTCTTTCAGCTTTTAGCCCCGCTGCCGATTCGGCCGCCGCTGCCGCGCCGCAGACAGTGCAGACAACCGGCGCAGCCCCTGGCCTTGGGGCTTTGCGCCGGATGCGGGTGGATGATGTCGCCATTCCCAAGATCGAGATCGTGGCTGTGCCGCTGGACATCGGCAAGGACGAGTTGGTCGAGGTGTTCCGCGAGCATGGCTTCAGCCGAGTGCCGGTCTACAAGGGCACGCTGGACCACCCACAGGGGCTGGTTTTGTTGAAGGACCTTGCGCTGCAGCATGGGTTTGGTGCGGCGGGGCGTTTCAGTTTGAAGCGTCTTCTGCGGCCGATCCTGTATGCGCCGCCGTCGATGCCGACAGGCGTTCTGTTGCAGAAGATGCAAAAGGAACGGGTGCACATGGCCCTGGTCATCGATGAATACGGTGGTGTCGATGGGCTGGTGACCATCGAGGATCTGATCGAGACAGTGATCGGCGAGATCGAGGACGAGCATGACGAAGACGAAGGCGCGCTGTGGAAGGAAGAGGCTCCAGGCGTGATCCTGGCGCAATCGACTGCTCCTTTGGAGGAGATCGAGGCCGAGTTGGGCCTGGCGCTGCGCACGGGCGAGGAAGACGAGGAGATCGATACACTGGGTGGATTGGTCTTCCTGCGCACCGGGCGGGTACCGGCCCGGGGCGAAGTCGTCGAGCATGAAAGCGGTGTCCAGTTCGAGATCGTCGACGCCGATCCGCGCCGGATCAAGCGGCTGCGGGTCCGTCTGCCGCATGCCAAGTCGGCCGCAACCTGAGGCATGATGCTGGATGCGGCAAGCCCCTGGCAGCGGGCGGCGCTTGGCTTTGTACTCGGGGCACTGGTGGCGCTGGGGCAGGCCCCATTCGGGCTGTGGTGGATCGCGCTTCCGGCGTTGGGAGGTCTGATCTGGCTGATCGTTCGGGCCGAGCGGGCGTTGTCGGCCTTCTGGATCGGGCTGGCGGCCGGAAGCGGGCAGTTTGCCGTGGCCCTGTCGTGGATCGTTGAACCCTTCCTGATCGACATTGCCGCCCATGGCTGGATGGCGCCGTTTGCGGTGGTACTGCTGTCCGCAGGGCTTGGGCTCTTCTGGGGGGCTGCGGCTGCGCTGGCGGTCAGAACACGGGCCCCGGCGGTGGGGTTCGTGGCTGCTTTTGCTGGCCTGGAATGGCTGCGCGGGGTGATGATGACCGGTTTTCCCTGGGCGATGCTCGGACATGTCTGGATTGGCACTCCGGTCGATCAGCTGGCCGCGGTGGTCGGGCCGTCCGGGCTGAGCCTGGTGCTGCTTCTGGCGGCGGCTTGGCCGGTCGTCTGGCGCTGGCGCGGGCTGGCGGGGGCGGCTGTGATTCTGGCGGCGGCCTTCGCCTTCGGCGAGTGGCGGTTAGAGCAGCCCCTGCCAGAGGCACGGGACGGCGTCGTGCGCCTGGTGCAGCCCAATGCTGAACAGTCGCTGAAATGGGAGCAGGAGCTGGCCGATGCCCATCTGGACCGGCTTCTTGACCTGACAGCCGAGGGGGGGGCGGCCGATCTGACGATCTGGCCCGAGACGGCGGTGCCCTTCATGCTGGAATACGCACCCTCTGTTGCGGGCCTTGTGATGTCGGCCTCGGGCGGGCGTCCGGTGGTGGTGGGCATTCAACGGGAAAGCGAAGGCCTGTTCTACAACAGCCTGCGTGTGCTGGAAGGCGAGGGCAGCGAATTCGCCCGCTATGACAAGGCACATCTGGTGCCGTTCGGGGAATACATGCCGCTGGGCGATCTGGCCTATGACTGGTTCGGCTTGCGGGCCTTTGCAGCGCAGGCGGGAAATTACTATTCGGCCGGTCCAGGCCCGCGGGTGCTGGACCTGGGGCGGTTCGGGAAGGTTCTGCCGCTGATCTGCTATGAGGCGATCTTTCCCCGGTTCGTTGCGGCGGCTCCGGAGCGGGCGGACTGGATGCTGCAGGCCACGAATGACGCCTGGTTCGGGGTCTGGACAGGGCCGTTCCAGCATTTTGATCAGGCGCGGCTGCGGTCCGTCGAGCAGGGGTTGCCGCTGATCCGGGTGGCCAATACCGGCGTGACGGCGGTGATCGACGCGCGGGGGCGGGTGATCGAGCAACTGCCATTTGGCGCTGCGGGACATCTCGACACGCGGATTCCCGGCGCCTTGCCGCCGACGCCCTACGCCCGCTGGGGGGATGGGCCCATATTTCTGTTGCTGGCGGGTCTCGCCCTGCTTGCGTTCCGGCGACCGGGTCGGCGTGGCCATTGACGGACACTGCCCCGCCGTCTAGGGGAGGGCGTCTTGCCCCCACAACGGCTTCCTGGCGTGGCGGGTTTCACCAACGGAGCACTTCCCATGAGCCGCCTTGATTATGTCTTCACTTCCGAGTCCGTCTCGGAGGGCCACCCCGACAAGGTCTGCGACCGCATCTCGGATGCCGTCTTGGATGCCTTCCTGAAGGAAGAACCGAACGCCCGCGTCGCCTGCGAGACCTTTGCCACCACGAACCGTGTGGTTGTAGGCGGCGAGGTCGGCCTGTCCTCGGAAGAGGCGACCGCCGCCATGATGAAACGCGTCGACGGGATCGTCCGCGACTGCGTGCGTGACATCGGGTACGAGCAGAAGAAGTTTCACTGGGAGAAGATCAAGGTCCATAACTACCTGCACGAACAGTCGGCCCATATCGCCCAAGGTGTGGACCGCGACGGGGCGGGGGACCAGGGGATCATGTTCGGCTATGCGACGCTGGAGACGCCAGAATTCATGCCCGCGCCGATCCAGTACGCCCATGCGATCCTGCGCCGGCTGGCGGAAGCACGGAAGTCGGGCGCAGAACCAACCCTTGGCCCAGATGCCAAAAGCCAGCTGACGCTGCGCTATGCCAATGGCAAACCGGTCGAGGTGACCTCGATCGTGCTCTCGACCCAGCACACGTCCAAGCGCCAGACCTCGAAGGTCATCCGCAAGATCGTGGAGCCCTATATCCGCGAAGTGCTGCCTGATGGCTGGCTGACCAAGAAAACCGAATGGCATGTGAACCCGACGGGCACCTTCGTCATCGGCGGACCGGACGGGGACGCTGGGCTGACGGGGCGCAAGATCATTGTCGACACCTATGGCGGTGCGGCCCCGCACGGCGGCGGGGCGTTTTCGGGCAAGGACCCGACCAAGGTCGACCGCTCGGCGGCTTATGCTGCCCGCTATCTCGCGAAGAACGTGGTGGCTGCGGGCCTGGCCGAGCGCTGTACGCTGCAGGTCAGCTATGCCATCGGCGTGGCGAAACCCCTGTCGATCTATGTCGACACCCATGGCACCGGCCAGGTCGAAGCTGCGCGCATCGAGAAGGCCGTGGCCGAGGTCATGGACCTGACCCCGCGCGGCATCCGCACGCATCTAGAGCTGAACAAGCCGATCTACGCCCGCACCTCGGCCTACGGCCATTTCGGCCGTGCACCAGATAAGGACGGCGGTTTCAGCTGGGAGCGCACCGACCTGGTCGAGGCGCTGAAGAAAGCGGTCTGAGACCGGCGCCGTCCTTGGGGCATCGAGCCCCTCGGACGGCGTCGCCACTTCGGGCTCCGGTGCCGCTATTCCAGAGAGTGGTCACTTGAGCGGAGAGGCCGGGCAGGACGGCATTGCCCTGGCCACCTTCCCTGAGCTTTCGGGCGATAGTGGCTTGGCCTCTGTTTTCTGGGAAGGCCCACGCCAGCCGCAGACTTTGCCAGGCGCAACCGCCCGGACGGCAAGTCCGAACTTGGGCACGGAGCCTTGTTTTGGCGCTCGTTCAATAGGTGCGAAACCTTTGGCATGCCTATTTCGCAAACCTTTCGACACAGCCTTAAAGGGTGACCCCCTTATTGGAGAGGGGTGTCACTCTGTCCGCTACCTCAGCATGATATCGCGGGTTGGGTTAGAACGTCTCGCATACGAGAAAGTCGCCCCCGACTCGACCCGGCCGTGTGGAGGGCGGATTCGGGACCAACGGGCGCTGTCCAGCGGGGGACGTGTCGATCTGGATCAAGCCATGCGGGTGTCCGGTTGTCTGTGCGCTGGGGCCGGTGTAGGGGCAGGGCATGAGTGATACGAACGACGCCTCTCCGCCCACGCGGCGCAACTTTTACGGTCGTGTTCGCGGCAAGACCCTGCGGGCCAGCCAGAAGGAGTATCTGGCCGAAGACCTTGGTGCGCTGACACTGCGTGGCGTGACGCGGGAGGAGAACGCCGCGCGGTCGGTTCTGGATCTTGGATTTGTCAAAGGTCCGTTGTGGCTGGAAGTCGGCTTTGGTGGTGGCGAGCACCTGGTTCATATGGCTGCGCGCAACCCGGATGTTACGCTCATCGGGGCCGAGCCTTTCGTGAATGGCATTGCCATGCTCTTGGGCAAGATCCGGGGGGCGGGGGTGGCGAACCTGTGGCTCCATCCCGGCGATGTGCGCGATCTGTTCGACGTGCTGCCTGATGCCTGCCTGACGAAGGTGTTTCTGAATTACCCCGACCCATGGCCCAAGGCCCGCCACCATCGCCGCCGCTTCGTCACGCCGGAATATCTGACCGCGTTGGCCCGGGTAACGGCACCGGGGGCAGAGTTCCGGGTCGCGACCGACATTCCCGACTATGTTCGCCAGACGATGGAAGAAGTCCCGCCCGCCGGCTTTGAGCTGGTCTCCCAGACAGGTCGCGGTCAGGCCTGGGATGACTGGCTTTCCACGCGTTATGAGCAAAAGGCGCTGCGCGAAGGGCGTATGCCGCACTATCTGACTTTCCGGCGCCGGACGGCGGGACTGTCGGCCTAGGGCCTTCCACCACTGAGGTCGACAAGGATCGGACAATCCGGACGGTCGTCGCCCGCGCAGGTGTGCACGAGGTGGGTCAGGGTTACCTGCATCGCCTGCATTTCTGCGATCCTTGCTTCGAGCGCTGCGATCTGCGCTTCAGCCAGCCGTTTCACATCGGCCGAGGCCCGACTGCGGTCGCGCCAGAGGGCAAGAAGGTCGGCCACCTTCTCCATCGGAAATCCCAGGTCGCGGGCGCGGCGGATGAAGCGCAGGACCTGCACTTCTTTCGGACCGTAGGTTCGGTACCCCGATCCGGAGCGTCCGGCGGGTGGGATCAGGCCGGTTTCCTCATAGTAGCGGATCATCTTGGCCGAAACGCCAGAGGCCTGTGCGGCTTCACCGATGTTCATGTGTGGCTCCGTGGCGTTTGAGGCGCAGGGCGTTGGTCAGGACAAAGACCGAGGACAGGGCCATGGCTCCGGCGGCGAGGACGGGAGAGAGGAGGATGCCGAAGGCGGGGAAAAGCAGGCCCGCCGCGACCGGGATCAGCGCGGCATTGTAGGCGAAGGCCCAAAACAGGTTCTGCCGAATGTTGCGAATCGTCGCCTGCGACAGGCCGATGGCCAGGTCCAGCGCGGGCAGGCGGCCTGCGACGAGGACCACATCGGCGGCCTCCATCGCGATGTCGGTGCCGGTGCCCATGGCCACGCCCACATCGGCCTCGGCCAGGGCCGGGGCGTCATTGATGCCGTCGCCGACAAAGGCGAGGCGACCTTGGGCCTTCAGGCGCGTGAGGGCTGCAACCTTGCCTTCGGGCGTGACTTCGGCCACGACCTCGTCGATGCCCAGGTCGCTTGCGATGGCGCGGGCGGTGCGGGCGTCGTCACCCGTGATCATGGTCAGCCGCAAGCCGCGCGCCTTTAGTGCCGCGATAGCCTGGGGAGTGGTGGGTTTGACCGCATCGGCCACGGAAAGCAGGGCCACCACTTTGCCATCGCGAGCGGCGTAGACCGGGCTTTCACCGCGGTCAGCCAATGTGGCTGCCTGGTCGGCAAAGGCCATGATATCGATGCCCCGCGCAGTCATCTCGCGCGCTGCGCCGACGACCATCTCGGCCCCAGCGACCCGAGCCGACACCCCGTGACCTGGCGAGGCCTTGAATCCCTCGGCCTTGGGAAGAGGTGTGTCGCCGACAGAGGCGACGATGGCGCGGGCGATGGGATGTTCCGACTTTGCCTCGACCGCCGCTATCAGGGGCAAAAGCGTCTCGCGGTTTTCCCCTGGCGCGGTGTGGACGGCAATGAGGCGAGGTTTGCCTTCGGTCAGGGTGCCGGTCTTGTCGAAGGCGACGAGTTGCACGCCTTGCAGGGCCTGCAGCGCCTCGCCCTTGCGGAAGAGGATGCCAAGTTCTGCCCCACGGCCCGTGCCAACAAGGATCGAGACCGGCGTCGCAAGCCCCATGGCGCAAGGGCAGGCGATGATCAGAACGGCCACCGCGTTGACCAGCGCCATGGGCAGTGCGGGGGTAGGGGCGAAGGCAAGCCACAGCGCAAAGGTCAGAAGCGCAACTCCGATCACCACGGGGACGAACCACAGCGTGACCCGGTCAACCAGCGCCTGGATCGGCAGCTTGCCTCCTTGGGCGGCCTCGACCATGCGGATGATGCGCGACAGGACCGTATCTGCGCCAACCGCTCGGGCCTCGATCATCAAGGCCCCGGCCTGGTTCACCGTGCCGCCGATCACCATAGCGCCCGCCGACTTGGCGACGGGCAGGGGTTCGCCGGTGACCATCGCCTCGTCCACCCAGCTGTCGCCGCTGATCACGGTTCCGTCGACCGGCACGCGCTCCCCGGGTCGCAGGTCCAGCCGGTCGCCCGGGCGAACCTCCACCACGGGCACATCGACCACCACGCCCGCCCGGTGCAGGTGCGCGATCGCTGGCTGCAAGGCGACCAGCCGCTTGATCGCCTGGGAGGAGCGGCCCTTGGCGCGGGCCTCTAGCAGGCGGCCAAGAAGGATCAGGGTGACGATCATCGCGGCGGCCTCGAAATAGACCGCAACTGACCCGGGGGGCAGCAGCCCGGGTACGAAAGTCGCAAGCGTCGAATAGCCCCAGGCCGCACCCGACCCCAGCGCCACAAGGCTGAACATGTCCGGCGCGCCCTTCAATAGTGCGGGGAAGCCGTGCCGGAAAAAGCGCTGGCCAGGGCCGATCAGGACAAGCGTCGTCAGGACAAACTGGATCAGCCAGCTGGTGCTCATCCCAAGGGTCGTCATCACCCAGTGGTGGACCGCCGGGATCATGTGGCTGCCCATCTCCAGCACGAAGACCGGCAGGGTCAGCGCCGCTGCAACTGTCAGATCGCGGCGGAGCCCGCGTTCCTCGACCGCCGCGCGGGCCTCACGGTCGTCGCGGGGTGTGCCCTGAGTTTGGGGACGCGCCACATAGCCTGCGCGCGCAACGGCTGCGACCATGGCCTCGGGGCTGGCCACACCTTCAACATGCGCGCTTTCCGTAGCCAGGTTAACCGTTGCCAGGGTGACACCGGGTAGTGCCGCCAGCGCGCGTTCGACGCGCCCCACGCAAGAGGCGCAGGTCATGCCTTCGACTGACAGCTCAACCGCCGCCTGTTGCGGCACGGCATATCCGGCCTTGGCAATGGCGGCGACGACATCGGCCAAGGGGGCATTTCCCATGACTGCGACTTCGGCCGTGGCCAGGTTCACAGCGGCACTGTCCACCCCTGGGACCGTCTTGACAGCACGCTCAATCCGTCCGGCGCAGGCGGCGCAGGACATGCCTTCGACGGGAAGAGTCAGGGTCGTTTCACGCAAGGCGGCGGTCATGTCAGGCCCTCCTTCAGGTCAGGCCTGTTGCATATGGGGCTTCCCATAATGGGAAGGTCAAGGCCCTCGGCCAAGAATTCCGCCTAGGCCCGTTTGCAGAAGGTGTCGCGCAAGGCGACGATGATGGCCTCAACCTCCTCGCGCGCGAGATGGTAGAAGACGCTTTTCCCCTCACGCCGGGTCTGAACGACCCCCTCTGCCCTGAGCCGCATCAGCTGCTGCGAGACGCTGACGGGGCTGGCCCCCAGCGCCTCGGCCAGTTGGGTGACGTTCATCTCGCCATCGACAAGGCAGCAGAGGATCTGCAACCGCCCCTCGTGAGACAGCGACTTAAGCAGCGCCACTGCGCGCGAGGCCTGTTCAGCCGTACCGCCGAAGCCTTGCAGGATATCAGCCATGATCGTCCTCCGTTCGCCCGACCCTCTTTGCCGCCATTTATTCGAATGCGCAGCCCTTCTTGAACCCCATCGCCCGGAACGCCATCGCTGCCGGACAGACCCCGGTAAAGGATGACTGGATCAGGTTCAGCCCGATGAAGACGGTGAACCAGACGAACAGCGGAGAGACATAAGCCGTCAGCACGACGCTGAGAAGCACCATAACCCCCGCAAAACGCAGAACTGCTGCATCCAGCGACATTCGATTATCCTTTCGTGGTTTCTTTCAGTTTGTCGATCCCCAGCACCTTGAGTGCGAGGCTTTCGTAGAACGGCTCGGACGTCCCCTTCCGTAGCTTGCGGAGGAAGTATTTCTCGAACCCCGCCTTCGCGAGATGCACCCATTTGCCCGACGACGACCAGTTGACGTTGCGCGGCGGGATCTGGGGTTGGGCGACAAAGGCAATGCCCCCGTCGCCGAAGTCAGCCAGGCACACCGCGTTCCAGGTGCCTACGCTGTCGGGCTGTTTCCCGCGGACGAGGTTCCCGATGTTGTGCGCGGTCGCGGTGACCATGCTTTCGATCATGAACCCGGTCTTCGGCACCCCGCAGGGGACCGGTGTGGCACCCATCGGCGGGATCGCAACGCAGACGCCCACGGCGAAGATGTTGGGGTACTTCGGGTTTTGCTGGTGCTTGTCGACGATGGTGAACCCGCGCGGATTGCTCAGGCCCTCGATCCCCGCCACTGGCTTGATCCCCCGGAACGCCGGCAGCATCATCGAGAAGGCGAAGGCCAAGTCCTTTTCAGGTTTCGCAACACCATCCTCGCCCACCTCCTCGACGAACATATGGCCCTCCTCCACCCGTTTGATCCGAGTGTTGGTCATCCACTTGATATGCTTCTCGCGCATCTGGGATTCGAGAAGGCCCTTGGTATCCCCCACACCGTCGAGGCCCAAGTGGCCGATATAGGGTTCGGGGGTCACAAAGGTCATCGGCACCCGGTCCCGCACCTTGGCGCGGCGGAGCGCGGTTTCCAGGATGAACAGGAACTCATAGGCCGGCCCGAAACAGCTTGCCCCCTGTGCCGCGCCGATCACCACCGGACCGGGGTTCGCCACCAGCTTGTCGAAGACCGACTTCGCGGCCTCGGCATGGTCGATGTGGCAGATCGACTGGGTAAAGCCCTGCGGCCCCAGCCCCTCGATCTCGTCGAAGGCCAGCTCTGGCCCCGTCGCAATGACAAGGTAATCGTAGGCGACGGACTGACCATCGACGAGCTGGATGCGGTTTTCCTCGGGGTGCAGCTTTTCGGCGGCCACAGGGATAAAGTCGATCTTCTTCTTGGCCATCACCGGCGCAAGGTCGACCGTGATGTCCTCGCGGTCGCGCCAGCCCACGGCGATCCAGGGGTTCGAGGGCACGAAGTGATACTTCGGGTCCTTCGTCACCACTGTCACCTTGTCCTCGGGCCGCAACTGGTCCTTCAACTCGTAAGCCATGATGGCGCCGCCAAGTCCGGCCCCGAGTACAACGACATGTGCCATTTCAGTCTCCTCTTCTGATCAGGCGAGGGTGTCCGACCCGGTCCGGAACACGCGGTAGATCGCCGGGATGACAAGCACGGTCAAGAGATCCACCGTGACCCCGCCCCCGTGGCGGATGAAGTCCACCAGAAGGATCGAGTTTCTCACGATGATTCCGGCCAGCGCAATGAAGCCGATCATTGACGTGGCCGAAAACGGTGCGTTGAAAATCCAGTGGCCGAGCATGATCCCCAGGAAGGTCAGCGGGATCGGCGTGAGGATCACCAAGGGCAGCTTGAAAGAGCCGAACTGCGCCACGACCAGGATGAAGATGCCCAACAGCGCCACCCCGAAGGCCGCCCCCATGTCGCGGAAGGTGACGAAGGTCACTTCCCACTCGCCATCCCAGAGAAGCGTGACCTTCCCCTCATCCTCGGGCTGGCCATGCAGCGCGATTTCGGGCTTGGTGCCTTCGGGCCAGTCCATCTTTTCGATCTGCTCGGCCACCGCCAGCATCCCGTAGAGCGGGGCTTCGAAGTCCCCCGCAAGTTCCGCCGTCACCATCTCCGCATCGCGGCCGTTGTGGCGGAAGATCGGGAAGCTTGCGGCCTCCTCCTTCACCCTCACCACATCGCCCAGCTCCACCACGCCCCGCGCGCCCGGCAGCGCATTGGCGGGAATGGGAGTCGTCAGGAACCGCTCATCCAGCACCCGGTCCGCCTTGTCGCGCCCCACGACCAGCGGGATCGGCAAGCGCCCCTCGCCCCGGTGCGAGTATCCCACCGTCTGCCCGCCGTTCAGGCGCGCCTGCGTGCCGAAACTGTCGTCGACGTCCACGATGAATGGCACCGCCTCGAACGCCTGTCGTATGAGCCGCGCCGCCTCGCGCCGCGTCTCGGCATCTGGCCCGTAGACCTCGGCCAACAGGGTGGAGATGACCGGGGGGCCGGGCGGGGGTTCGACGACCTTGAGGCTGGTACCTTCGGGGACTTTCAGCGTCGTCAGCCGCTGCCGCACGTCCAGCGCGATGTCGTGGCTGGCCCGGTCGCGGTCAGCCTTGCCGGTCAGGTTGATCGCCACTTCGCCGAGTTGCGGTTCGGAGCGCAGGTAGTAATGCCGTACCAAGCCGTTGAAGTTGAAGGGTGCGGGCGTGCCGGCATAGGTCTGGACCGAGGTCACCTCGGGCAGGCCCATGACCACGTCGGCCACGTCGCGCGCCACGCGATCCGTCGCCTCGACGGATGAGCCTTCGGGCAGGTCGATGACCACCGAAAGCTCGGACTTGTTGTCGAAGGGGAGGAGCTTGACCGTCACGTCGCGCGTGTAAAGTGCGGCAAGAGAGCCGAAGGACAGGGCGGCGGTGACGAGCAGGAAGGTCAGGCTGCGGGCCTTGGTCTTCAGCACTGGCTTTGCCACCGCAGTATAGGCCCGTTCCAGCCAGCCGCCATGATGGCCGCCGTATTCGTCGTCATGCGCGTGCGCGTGTATGACGGCGCGGCCTGCAATCTTGACCATCAGCCAGGGGGTGATGATGACGGCGACGAAGAAGGAAAAGATCATCGCCGCCGAGGCGTTCGCGGGAATGGGAGACATATAAGGCCCCATCAGCCCGCTTACGAACAGCATCGGCAGCAGCGCCACCACCACCGTCAGCGTCGCGACGATGGTCGGGTTTCCGACCTCGGCCACTGCCTCGATAGCCGCCTGGATGCGGGGCTTGCGGCGGTCCATGCCCCAGTGGCGGTCGATGTTCTCGATCACCACGATGGCGTCGTCGACCAAGATGCCGATGGAGAAGATCAGCGCGAAGAGGGAGACCCGGTTCAGCGTGAAGCCCATGACCCAGGCCGCGAAGAGGGTCAGCAGGATCGTGACCGGGATCACGATGGCAACCACCCCGGCCTCGCGCCAGCCGATGGCGAGCCAGACCAGCGCGATGATCGACACCGTGGCGAGGCCAAGGTGGAACAAAAGCTCGTTGGCCTTTTCGTTCGCCGTCTCGCCATAGTCGCGGGTGATCGTGACCGTCACGCCTTCAGGGATCAGCTTATTCTCCAGCGAATGCACCCGGTGCAGGACCTCTTCGGCCACCACCACTGCGTTGGCCCCCGCCCGCTTGGCAATCGCCAGCGTGACCGCAGGGCCCGAGACCCCGTCCTTCGCCAGATGCGAAACGATGGCGTCGTTCGTGTTCTCGACATAGGCCACTGTGGCCACGTCCGACACATAGACTGGCCGGCCGTCCCGCGTGGTCAAGAGAAGCTGCGCCACCTCGGCCGGGGCCGTCAGAGTCTCCCCCGCCACCAGGTCCACCATCTGACCCTGATCGCGCAGTTTCCCAGTGTTCAGCGTGCGGTTCGCCTGTGCCACCTTCCCGGCCAGCTGCTGCAGCGTCACACCATAGAGCGCCAGCCGGTCCGGGTCGGGCTCGATCCGGATCGCGTCCTGAGCGTCGCCGACGAGGTAGGTGAGGCCCACATCCTCGGTCTTCGCGACCTCAGTCTGCAGGGTCCGCGCAATGCGGGTCAGGTCGTTCGACGACAAACCGCTCCCCGACAGCGTCAGCGTCAGGATCGCCACATCGTCGATCCCCCGCCCCACGATCAGGGGTTCCGGGATGCCCACCGGGATTGCCCCGATGTTCGCGCGCACCTTGTCATGCACCCGCAGGATCGCATCCTCGGACCTTGTGCCGACCTCGAACCGCGCCGTCACCATCGCCGCGTCGTCCCGCGTCGACGAATAGACATGCTCGACGTCGTTGATCCCCTTGACGATTACCTCCAGGGGTTCCGTCACCAGCTTGACGGCATCCTCGGCCTTAAGTCCCTGGGCTGCCACATGAATGTCGACGAGGGGCACCGAAATCTGTGGTTCTTCCTCGCGCGGCAAGGACATCAACGCGACCAGCCCTGCCGCCAGCGCCGCGAGAATGAAAAGAGGGGTTAGGGCCGAATTGATGAAAGCCTTGGTCAGGCCTCCGGCCAGCCCGACGGGATGCTTGCGGTCAGTCATGGGCAAGCTCGGATGCTACTTCAGTGGCGGGCAGGACCAAGTCGCCTGCGACAAGGCCGCTGATGACCTCGACCATGGCGGCACCGTCGATCTGATGAACTGCACCCGGCACGATACTGCGCAGTGCCACCCCGTTGGATGTCTTTAGGCCGACGAAATCCAAGCCAGAGCGTGTCACTATGCTGGCCTGCGGCACCAACAGGGCCTGGCGTTCATCCACCGGCAAGCGGACCAGAAGGCGCGCGCCGACAAAGCTGTCGGACAGCCCTGCGACTTCGACGTCTGCCACGACGCGACCGCCCTCGATCAGAGGGTAGACCCGGGCCAGCGTCCCCGCGCGGTCGCCATCGGCGTCGGACAGCAGGATCGTGTCGCCTGCCTCCAGCGCGCCGGCATGGCGTTCGGGAACGGCGATACGCAGGAAGGTGCCACCGCCGCCCACGACCGCGACAACCTCGCCCGGCATAACGACGGCGCCCTTGGTTACGGGCACATCCAGCACGCGGCCCGCAACCGGGGCCAAAACCACGCCCTCGCGCGCCTGCTGTGTGATGACCTCGGCCTCCGCGTCAAGGGCGGCGATCTGGCCTTTCAACACGTCAACCTGGGTCTGCAACGCCTCGACCCGCTGAGTGGTGGTTACCCCTTGCGCCAGAAGATCTTCGCCACGTTTCAAGTCGGCCTCGGCATTTGCAAGCTGCGCACTGGCCGCCTCGCGTCGTGCGGCAATGACCTGCAGCTGGAAGTCCAGCTTGTCATCCGCGATCCACGCCAGTTCCTGACCCGCCGTCACCGCATCGCCTTCGACGACCGAAAGCTCGACCAGAGTGCCCCCCAAACGCGCCCGCGCCGGAACGCGATCACGCGCCTCGACAGTGCCGTACACGGCCTTCCATTCGGTCACCGTTGTGGCAGCGACGGTGTAGGGCTCTGCCGCAAGGGGCGTGAACCCGATAACCGCAAGAGTAGCCAGAACCAGAGAAGGGTGAGGGCGGCGCATCAGAGTCACTTTCTGTTTAAAGATATAAAGCTATTAAGATGTGCATATAAAAAAGTCAAGCCCCTTGGCACACTGCTCTTCCGTCAGGGTTCAAGATTTCGGCAGAGGTGATCTGAACTGCCCAACTAAGTGGCGCTGTCCGGACGCTGCTTGACAGGTGCCCGCGTGGACCTTGCCGTTCCTCGCCCGCAGATGTTCCCAAAAGGCCATGAGCAAGCGCCTATCGATCATTGTTGTCGAGAAGGATCGTGATCGGGCGAAGATCATTGTCGATGGCCTGCGTGAGGCGGGTGATCTCGACGTATTGGTCATTGGCGACGAGATCGGCCTGGAGCGCAGGATCGCCGAACGCAATCCGGACATCGTGCTGATCGACGCGGGCAACCCGTCGCGCGACGCAATCGAGGAGTTGACGCTGGCCAGTGCGCCCTTGCAGCGCCCGGTCGCAATGTTTGTTGACGAAAGCGACGGCGCGCTGACCAAGGCGGCCATCGAGGCCGGTGTTTCGGCCTATGTCGTCTCGGGACTGTCTGCCAAGCGGATCAAACCGGTGCTGGATGCAGCGATAGCCCGGTTTCACATGATGCAGAAGATGCGCGCCGAACTGGCCGAAACGCGCCGCGCATTGGAAGAGCGCAAAGTGATCGACCGCGCCAAGGGCATCGTAATGCGGGCCAAGGGGATCTCGGAGGAAGAGGCATATGCCCTTATGCGCAAGGCGGCGATGGATCAGGGCAAGAAACTGGCGGAGGTGGCGCAGGCTCTTGTCACGGCGGCGGAGTTGCTCAAATGAGCGTGCCGCTGCGCGTCGGGTTCCTGCCGCTGGTCGATGCGGCGCCGTTGGTCTTGGCCGAAGCCATGGGGTTTGACCGAGAGGAAGGGCTGGCCCTTGACCTTGTAGGCGCGCCCAGCTGGTCGGCGCTACGCGATATGCTTGCCCATGGCGAGGTGACGGCGGCCCATATGCTGGCACCGGTCCCCATTGCGCAGGCCCTGGGCCTGGGTGGACCGGGCCGGTTCGAGGTGCTGTCAGTCCTGAACCTGAACGGCAATGTCATCGGTGTCTCGACTGCTCTTGCGCAGCGGATGTCCGATCATGACTTTGGTTTTCACGATGCGCGCGCGGCAGGTTTTGCGCTGGTTCGTGCCGCCGGGCCAGAGTTGCGGATCGGCGTGCCCTTTGCTTTTTCGCTGCATCGCGAACTGGTGCAATACTGGCTGGAGCGTCTTGGTGTCGACCTGCCGGTGCATCTGAAGATCGTAACTGTGCCGCCGCCGTTGATGCCGGACGCCCTGGCGGCGGACGAAGTCGATGCATTCTGCGTCGGAGAGCCGCGCGGGTCGGTCGCTGTGGATCGCGGCGCGGGTGTGCTTCTGTTGCCGACCTGCGCAATCTGGGCCTCGGCCCCGGAAAAGGTGTTGGCCGTTCGCGCAGGCTGGGCCGAGGCCGAACCCGAGCTGGCCGGTCGTCTGATCCGCGCGGTATGGCGTGCGGGACGCTGGCTTGGGCAGTCAGGGAACCTGTCGGTTGCAAGCGAGATTCTGGCCGCTCAGGGTCGTCTGGCCGTTCCAGCGGAGATCATCGAACGCAGCCTGACCGGTCGCATTTGCATCTCTCCGGACGGGACGGAACGTCATGTGCCAGGATTTATCCAATTCCATGACGGGGCGGCTGCGTTTCCCTGGCGCAGTCAGGCCGCATGGATCGGTGTGCGTCTGGCAGAACGTCACGGCCTAGACCCGGCCATGGCAAGCCAACGGGCGGCCAGCGTCTTCCGCAGCGATCTGTACCGTCTGCACCTGACCCCGGCAGGCGCCGACCTTCCCGCCGCAAGCGCCAAGTTGGAGGGGTCGCTTGCGGTTCCGACTCCGGTCGCCTCGTCACGCGGCAAGCTGATTCTGTCGCCTGACCGCTTCTACGATGCACAGGTCTTCGACCCGGCGCTGCCCGGGCGATGAATTTTTGGGCGCTGCGCTGCAGCGTGAAGGATTTTTCTGCCACCCGACGCAATCCATCCAAATCTTGATTGACGCCGCAGCGCAGCGTGGCACGGTTAGACCAAGCGCGATGACAACGATGTCTTGCAGCGCAAATCCCAGATATCGGGAAAGCCGAGCAACGCCGCTTGGGTCCATCGTCCTCGAGACGAAGGCTCCGGGCGGCTTTTTCATTTTCTGGCCACGAGGTAGCGAAGCCATGATCCGTCTTTCTGGACTTCTCCTTTCCACAGCACTCTGCCTTCCCGCTCATGCCGAAACTCCCGGCATCGAAAAGGAAGAACTAACACTTGGGTTCATCAAGCTGACCGACATGGCGCCCCTGGCCATCGCCAAGGAGAAGGGGTTCTTCGAAGAGGAAGGCCTGTCGGTGACGCTGGTCGCGCAGTCGAACTGGAAGGTGCTGCTCGATGCTGTCGTTTCGGGCGAGTTGGACGGCGCGCATATGCTGGCAGGTCAGCCGATTGCGGCATCGATCGGTTACGGCACGCAGGCCGCGCTGGTCACGCCCTTCTCGATGGACCTGAATGGCAATGCGATCACCGTGTCGAACGCGGTCTGGGAGGAGATGAAGGCCCATGTGCCGATGGCAGACGGCAAGCCCGTGCATCCGATCAAGGCCGATGCGCTGAAGCCGGTGATCGAGGCCTATGCGGATGAGGGCACGCCCTTCAATCTGGGCATGGTCTTCCCTGTGTCGACCCACAACTACGAACTGCGCTACTGGCTGGCGGCGGGCGGGATCAACCCGGGCCTCTACTCTCCGGACGACGTCTCGGGCCAGATCGGCGGCGATGTGCTGATTTCCGTGACGCCCCCGCCGCAGATGCCCGCGACGCTCGAGGCGGGGACGATCCTTGGCTACGCCGTGGGCGAGCCCTGGAACCAGGCGGCGGTCGCCAAGGGCATCGGGGTGCCGGTCATCACGGATTATGACATCTGGAAGAACAACCCTGAAAAAGTGTTCGGCTTGACTGCCGAGTTCGTGGAACAGAACCCGCAGACAACACTCGCGCTGACCAAGGCGCTGATCCGGGCGGCGATCTGGTTGGATGAGAATGACAACGCGAACCGGATGGAAGCGGTCGAGATCTTGGCACGGCCCGAATATGTGGGCGCTGATGCCGCTGTGATCGCCAACAGCATGACCGGGACCTTCGAGTTCGAAAAGGGTGACAAGAGGCCCGCCCCGGATTTCAACGTCTTTTTCCGCTACAATGCGACCTTCCCCTACTACTCGGACGCGGTCTGGACCCTGACCCAGATGCGCCGCTGGGGCCAGATCGCTGAAGCCAAGCCCGACACCTGGTATGACGAGACCGCGAAGTCGGTCTACAAGCCCGAGATCTACAAACTGGCCGCCGAGGCGCTGATTGCCGAGGGCAAGGCGACTGCGGACATGTTCGACTTTGACGCGGACGGCTACCGCGAACCGACCGCCGATTTCATCGACGGCGTCACATACGACGGTAAGGCCCCGAACGCCTACATCGACAGCCTTCTGATCGGCCTCAAGGGCGACCAGATGGTCGTCGGCGGCGAAGTCACGAACTGAGGGCCGGCGGATGACGATGCTCGACCCCGCCGTGACAACCAAGCCGAAAGCCCCCCAGGGGCCCCGGCGTCTCTCGGCCTTGATCCAGAAGGCCGATCCCTGGTTCAGCGTGCTCGGCCTTGGTTGGGCAACGCCGCTACTTCGCATCGCTTCGGGCGAAAGCCCGAAGGGTCAATTCCGTGACCTCTGGCGGCTGGCCATCGTGCCGATGCTGGCGATCCTGGGGTTCCTGGCCATCTGGGCTTGGGCCGCCCCCAAGGTCGTCACCTCGCTGGGCGCAATCCCAGGCCCTGCACAGGTGTGGGAGCAAGTGGGTGTCCTGCACGCCGACGCGGTGACCGAGCGCGAGAAGGAGGCCGCGTTCTACGCCAAACAGGCCGAGAAGAACGCGGCCCTGATCGCCGAAGGCAAGGCGGATGAGGTCAAGGATCGGCCCTATACCGGCAAGCCTACCTATTACGAACAGATATTCACATCCATCCAGACGGTCTTCTTCGGCTTCCTGCTTGCGACCCTTGTCGCTGTGCCGCTGGGGATACTGTCGGGCATGTCGGCCACTGCCAATGCGGCCCTCAATCCCCTGGTGCAGATCTTCAAGCCGGTCTCTCCGCTTGCATGGCTGCCGATAGTGACCATGGTTGTCTCGGCGCTTTATGCCGGGGACGGGTCCAAAAGCTTTGTCATCTCTGCGGTGACGGTGACGCTGTGTTCGCTCTGGCCGACGCTCATCAATACAGCGCTGGGCGTGGCCTCGATCGACAAGGACCTGGTCAACGTCGGACGCGTGCTGAAGCTGACCACCTGGACCAAGATCACCCGGTTGGTCCTGCCCTCGGCCTTGCCCCTGATCTTCACCGGCCTCAGGCTGTCCCTGGGTGTCGGTTGGATGGTCCTGATCGCCGCCGAAATGCTGGCGCAGAACCCGGGCCTTGGAAAGTTCGTCTGGGACGAGTTCCAGAACGGGAGTTCCGACAGCCTGGCCCGGATCATGGTCGCGGTCTTCACCATCGGGATCATCGGCTTCCTTCTGGACCGGGTGATGTTCGCCCTGCAGCAGGCCTTTACCTTCAGCGGAAAGCGTTGAGATCATGGGTATTCTAGAGCTCAAAGGTGTCTCGAAGGGCTATGGCACCCCTGTGCTGAAGCGGTTGGACCTTGCGGTGGATGAGGGCGAATTCCTGGCCGTCCTTGGGTTTTCCGGCACCGGGAAGACCACCCTCATCAACCTTCTGGCCGGGCTGGAACTGCCCGACCAGGGCGAGGTCCTGTTCAAGGGCCAGCCTATTACTGGACCGGGGCCGGAGCGGGGGCTGGTGTTCCAGTCCTACGCGCTGATGCCTTGGCTGACGGTCGCGGGCAACATCGGGCTGGCGGTGGATGCGGTCTCGAAGGGGTCAAAGTCCGAACGCGCCGCGCTGGTCTCAAAGTATATCGCCATGGTTGGCCTCTCCCACGCCGCCGACCGTCGCCCCGCCGAACTGTCCGGGGGCATGCGGCAGCGGGTCGCCGTAGCACGTGCTCTGGCGATGGAACCGCAGGTCCTCTTGATGGACGAGCCCCTGTCGGCGCTGGACGCGCTGACGCGGGCCAATGTGGCGAGTGAGATTGAGGCGATCTGGGCAGCCGAAAAGCGAACGGTCGTTCTGATTACCAACGATGTCGATGAAGCGCTTGTGTTGGCAGACCGTATCCTCTGCCTGAACCCGGACGGCACGCTGGGGGCGACGTTCAAGGTCGACCTCACCCGCCCCCGCGACCGAAGTGCAATGAACGACGATCCAGCCTTCAAGACCCTGCGCGCCGATGTGACCGCCTACTTGATGGACGTGGGCATCAAGGACAAGGTCGAAGGCACCCGGCTTCTGCCTGCGGTGACACCTCGTCACGCCTTGCCACGCGCCTATGCGGAAGCCGCGAAAAGTGCGACCGACGACCGCTATCTCCACTTCTCGCAACTGCACAAGGTCTATGCGACACCGAAGGGCCCGCTGACCGTGGTCAAGGACTTCAACCTGACGCTCAAGCGCGGCGAGTTCGTCAGCCTTATCGGCCATTCTGGCTGTGGCAAGTCCACGGTCCTGACCATGGCGGCGGGGCTGAACGAGATCTCGAAAGGCGCGATCAAGTTGGACGGTTTGCACGTCGAGGGCGCCGACCCCGAACGCGCAGTGGTCTTCCAGTCGCCGTCGCTGTTCCCCTGGCTGACCGCGCGGGAAAACGTCGCGATCGGGGTGGACCGGGTCTACCCCAAGGCCACCCAGGCCGAACGGCAGGATGTGGTGGAATACTACCTCGAACGCGTGGGCCTGGCCGATGCGATGCATAAGCCCGCCGCCGAACTCTCGAACGGGATGAAGCAACGCGTCGGCATTGCGCGGGCCTTCGCGCTGTCGCCGAAGCTTCTGCTGCTGGATGAACCTTTCGGGATGCTGGACAGCCTGACCCGGTGGGAACTGCAGGAAGTGCTGATGGAGGTCTGGTCGCGCACGCAGGTGACCGCGATCTGCGTCACCCATGACGTGGACGAAGCAATCCTTCTGGCCGACCGGGTGGTGATGATGACAAACGGCCCCGAGGCGACGATTGGCAAGGTGACCGAGGTCAAGCTGCCCCGCCCTCGCACACGGCGCGCGCTTCTGGAACACCCCGACTACTGGCACTACCGCGCCGAGGTTCTGGATTTCCTGGAGGAATACGAACACGGCGCAAAGAAGAAGGAGGCGGCGTGATGCGGCTGGTCGTTATCGGGGCCGGCATGGCCTCTGGCCGGATGCTGGAGCATCTGTTCGAGGCTGGATTCTCTGGTCAGGTCACCCTCTTCAACGGAGAGCCGCGCGGGAACTATAACCGCTTGATGCTCTCGCCGGTCCTGTCGGGTGAGAAGACTTATGAGCAGATCGTCACCCATGACGACGCTTGGTACGCCGCGCATGGGGTGGACTGCCGCTTCGGCGAGCAGGTGACGAAGATCGACCGCGAGCGGAAGGTTGTGGTCAGCAAGGGGGGCGAGACGCCCTATGACGCCTTGGTCATTGCCACAGGCAGCGCACCATTCATCATCCCGGTGGCTGGGAAGGAACTTCAAGGCGTCTGCACCTACCGCGATCTGGAAGACACCAATGCGATGATAGCGGCTTCGAAACCCGGAGCGAAGGCCGTAGTGATCGGCGGTGGTCTCCTGGGCCTTGAAGCCGCCGCAGGCATGGCCGCGCGGGGGGCCGAAGTGACGGTGATCCACCTGATGGGCCACCTGATGGAGCGGCAGCTGGACCCCTCGGCCGGCTACCTTTTGCAAAAGGACCTGGAACGCCGGGGCATCCGCATCCACTGCAAGGGGGCGACCAAGGCCATTCTGGGCACCGATCGGGTGGAGGCAGTTCTGCTGGAAGACGGCACCGTCTACGACGCCGACCTTGTCTGCATGGCCGTCGGCATCCGGCCTGAGACCCGCATCGCCACCGATGCACATCTGGAAATCGGGCGCGGGGTGGTTGTGAACGACCAGATGCAGACCAGCGACCCTGCAATCTATGCGCTGGGGGAATGCGTCGAGCATCAGAAGCAGCTCTTCGGGCTGGTGGCTCCGCTGTATGACCAGGCCAAGGTGCTGGCCGCAACCTTGATGGGTGCAGAGGCCGCCTTCAAGCCGGTCCAGACCGCGACCAAGCTGAAGGTCACCGGCGTCGACCTCTTCAGCGCGGGCGATTTTGCCGATGCGCCGGGGCGTGAGGACATCGTCTTCCGTGATCCGGGCCGTGGGGTCTACAAGCGGCTGGTGCTGGAGGGTGAACGCCTGATCGGCGCGGTCATGTATGGCGATACCGCCGACGGGGCCTGGTTCTTCGACAAGATCAAGTCGGGCGAGGATGTCACCGCGATCCGCGACGTCCTCATCTTCGGCCCGGCCTTCGCGGCGGGAGGGACCAGCGCGGACCCTCTGGCAGCCGTTGCAGCCTTGCCGCCTGAGGCGGAGATCTGTGGCTGCAACGGCGTCTGCAAATCAAAGATCACGGCGGCCGTGCAAGGCGGGGCCGTCACGCTGGACGCAGTGCGCGGCCAGACCAAGGCCAGCGCCTCCTGCGGGACCTGCACGGGCCTCGTCGAAAAGGTCATGGCGCTGACCTTGGGTGACAGCTTCCAAGCGAACGCGAATCCACCGATGTGCAAGTGCACCGACCACACGCATGAGGACGTGCGCCGGATCATCAAGGCGCAGGAGCTGAAGTCGATTCCGGCGGTGATGCAGGAGTTGGGCTGGAAGAC
>JALOTD010000037.1 GCA_025458105.1 Tabrizicola sp.
GGCATTGTTGTTGCCGTGCGCCTTGCCGACAGTGTGGCCGCCTGCAGTCAGTGCGACGGTTTCCTCGTCATCCATCGCCATGCGGGCGAAGGTTTCGCGCACGTCATGCGCGGTGCGCGCCGGGTCGGGCTGGCCGTCGACACCCTGCGGGTTCACGTAGATCAGCCCCATGACCACAGCGGCCAGCGGGTTTTCCAGCGAGGTGCGGTCTTCCTTGGTCGGATAACGCTGGTCGGTCAGCCATTCCTTCTCGGACCCCCAGTAGACGTCCTTTTCCGGATGCCAGATGTCTTCGCGCCCGAAGCCGAAGCCGAAGGTCTTCAGGCCCATGGATTCATAGGCGATGGTCCCGGCCAAGGCCATCAGATCGGCCCAGGACAGGCGGTTGCCGTACTTCTTCTTGATCGGCCAGAGCAGACGGCGCGCCTTGTCGAGGTTGGCGTTGTCGGGCCAGCTGTTCAGCGGGGCAAAGCGGTGGTTGCCGGTTCCAGCACCACCCCGGCCATCGGCCATGCGGTAGGTTCCGGCAGCGTGCCAGGTCATGCGGATGAAGAGGCCGCCGTAATGGCCCCAGTCGGCCGGCCACCAGTCCTGGCTGTCGGTCATCAAGGCGATCAGGTCCCGCTTCAGCGCGTCGAAGTCCAGCTTCTTGACCTCTTCCCGATAGTTGAACCCGGTCAAGGGGTTAACCTTGGTGTCGTGCTGGTGCAGGATGTCGAGGTTCAGCGTCTTCGGCCACCAGTCTGTCACCGTCTGCGTGGTCGTGGTGATCGCGCCGTGCATCACCGGGCACTTGCCACCCCGTCCGATGTCATTGCCGTCCATATTGCTCTCCTCGTCTGGCTATTGGCTACCAATAAAACACTCGTGATACCCTGCCCGGAAACCGGAAGGGCGACAGAATGTCCACTCTGGTCATAACAACCAAGTAACATGGCGTTTCGATAAAGGGAATTTTCATTTTCCAATTGCTGTGATAAGTAAAACTTATGTCTCAACTGACCCTCAAACACCTTCGCTATTTCGACGCGCTGGACCGTCACCGCCACTTTGGCCGTGCGGCCGAGGCTTCGGCCATCTCGCAACCCGCTTTGTCCCTGCAGGTGAAAGAACTGGAGGACATCCTCGGTGCACCTCTGGTCGAACGGGGCCCGCGCCAGATTCGCCTGACCGCACTGGGTGAGGACTTCGCGCAGCGCGCGCGAGGGGTTCTGCGCAGCGTCGATGAGCTTGCCGACCTTGCCCGCGCCGCGTCCGGGCCTCTGTCGGGGCGACTGCGGCTGGGGGTGATTCCCACGATTGCGCCCTATCTTCTGCCGCGCCTGATCCACCAGCTGGCCATTCATTTCCCAAACCTAGACCTTTTCCCGCGAGAGGCGGTGACGCAAAAGCTGGTCCGCGATCTGGGCGAGGGGCGGCTGGACCTGGCCCTTGTCGCCTTGCCGGTATCCGAGCCATCGCTGGCCGAGCACCCGCTTTTCGACGAGGAATTCCTGCTGGTCCGCCCCGCCATTCAGGCCGCAATGCCGGTGCCGACGCTGGCCGAGCTGGCCCGGATGCCGCTGTTGTTGCTGGAGGAAGGCCATTGCTTTCGCGATCAAGCGATCAGCATCTGCAAGCTGCCGCGCTTGCCTGCGGGCGAGATCATGGAAGGGTCATCCCTGTCGACCCTCGTGCAGATGGTCGCGGCGGGCATTGGAGTGACCTTGATCCCGGAAATGGCTTCCCCCTTGGAGACACGGTCAACGGGTGTCGCGGTGGAAAGGCTGGCCGCCCCGCGACCGGGGCGAACCATCGGATTTGTCTGGCGACGGTCAAGCCCACTTGCGGATCATTACCGCGCCCTGGCCGAAACGCTGGTGGCGAGCCTCCAGGGTTAGGCGCTGTCAGCCGCCCCAGACGCGTTCCAGCAGGCGCAACCAGTTGCCGTGGGCGATCCTGGCAATCAGCGGCTCACCCAGACCCATGTCGCGCATGGCCGCGATCAGCACGGGCAGCCCCTCGGCCCCGCCAATGTCTTTCGGCGTGGTTGCACCGTCATAGTCCGACCCTAGGCCAACATGATCCTCTCCAGCCAGGCGAAGGAGGTGCTCGACATGGCGCTTGACCGGGTCCAGGGTCATTTCCGGGCTTTGGCGGCCATCCTCGCGCAGGAAGACCGTGGCGAAGTTCAACCCGACCATGCCGCCGGTGTCACGGATCGCCTGCAACTGCCGGTCCGTCAGGTTGCGGCTGGATGGGGTCACTGCATGGGCGTTGGAATGTGTCGCGACGAGCGGCGCATCGGACAGGCGGGCCACGTCCCAGAACCCTGCCTCGTTCAAGTGGGACAGGTCCAGCATGATCCGCAAGGCATTGCATTCGCGGACCAGATCCTTGCCCAGATCGGTCAGTCCCGGCCCGGTATCGGGAGACGCGGGAAAGCGGAACGGCACGCCATGCCCAAAGATTGTCGGACGGCTCCAGACTGGGCCCAGTGAGCGCAGGCCCATGGCATGAAAGAGGTGCAGTGCGTCAAGGTTTGGGCCGATGGGTTCGGCCCCTTCGAAATGGATCACCCCGGCGACGATGCCCGCCGCCATCGCCTCCCGGATCCCCGCCACGGTGCGGCACCAGCGGAAGCGGCCATCACTCACCCGTTCCATCCACAAAAGATGCCCCAGCATCTCGACCGCGACGGGCTGGGCGGCCGTGTGGTCGATCAGGTCGGGCAGTGGAAGGTCATAAGGCGGGTTGTCCATTAGGGCCCTGTAGGCCTCAGCATCCGCTGTTGTGGGCGAGGGGATGTAGACGGCGAAGACCCCGCCAGCAAAACCGTGTTCCTGCATTCGCGGCAGGTCAAGATGGCCCGCGCCCTTGCCTTGCAGCCAGACCTTGTCGCGGTCCGGACCGGCGGCGGCCAGTTTCAGGACCAGGTCGTTGTGGCCATCAAAGACGGGAACGGGCGCGGGCATCGGGTCTGGTCCTCATGCGGGGTGGCATCACCTTTCCGCCCTTCCGGCCCGGACGCAACCCGCCACTGCGCATTTCGCCGCAGGCCGCCGCTTGACCCAGGTCATTGACGCTGGCCGGGCGCTGGTCCATCACCTTGGCCATGCCGATGAACTTCGCCCATCGCTTGAACCGTGTGCTTCTGCTCTGCGCCCTTACCGTCGCGCTGGCCGCGATCGGGTTTGGCCACCGGCTGCCCACGTCTCAGGACGAGGCGATGGCCCTTGCGCTGGCCAACGGCGCGACACTGGCCGATTTCTGCGGTGACGTCGACGGCGATGGTCATCCCGACCCGCACTGTCTGGCCTGCCAGATCACCGCGACCTCTGCCGTACCCGTTGCGACGCCCGCGCAGATTGATCTGGAACTGGCGTACCACGCCCAGGTCATCGCTCCACGTGAAATCCGGGCGCTGTCCCGCGTCCTTGACCCGTCCAACACGCCGCAAGGGCCCCCTGCCGCCTGACCGGCGGCGCTCTTTCCCGACGCCGCCCTGAAAATGCCGCCCGCAGGCCCCGCCTGCGGAACGTTCACGCATTCCAAAGGCGACACGCATGTCTACTGAAACCACACCAAACCGTCTGTATTTTGCCGTCTGGCGCTGGCATTTCTATGCCGGGCTGTACGTCATCCCCTTCCTTCTGATGCTGGCCGTCACCGGCCTGATTATGCTTTGGGTCAGTTCCGTGACCGAGCTGAACGGCGAACGCGCAACCATTACCCCCGGCATAACGCTTCTTCCGGTCAGCGCCCTTCAGGCCGCCGCCGAGGCCGCAGTGCCCGGCGCGACCGCCACCCAGTACATCGCGCCGATGGGGCCGGACCGCGTGGCCGCCTTTGCGGTCGCCAAGGAAGACATGACGACCGGCGTCACGCTGAACCCCTACACCGGCGAGGTGGTCGAAACCTTCCCCTGGCGCGCCGGGTGGTATGACTTAGCCACCGACATCCACGGCACCCTCTTGATCGGTGACACCGGCGACTGGCTGATCGAGGCTGCGGCAAGCCTGGCGCTTCTGCTCACCGTCACCGGCGTCTACCTGCACTGGCCCCGCAACGGCACGACCTGGGGCGCGGCCTTGACCGTCAGCGGCAAGGGCCGGGGGTTCTGGAAGTCGTTGCACGGGGCACTGGGCCTTTGGGCCAGCGCAATCCTGATCGTCTTCCTGATCTCGGGCCTGTCCTGGGCGGGCCTTTGGGGGGCCAAGTTCGTGCAGGCCTGGAACACTTTCCCGGCGGACAAGTGGGACGCCCCGCTCTCGGACGCCACCCACGCCAGCATGAACCACGGCGCCGCGAAAGAGGTGCCCTGGACGCTGGAACAGACCCCGCTGCCGGAAAGCGGATCGCTTGCCGGCACCACGGCAATCAGCGGGCCAGTGACCATTGACACGGTCACCTCCTTCGCCGGAACCCTCGGCTTTGACCGCCGCTTCCAGCTGAACCTGCCCGCAGATGGAACCGGCGTCTGGACAATTAGCCACGATAGCATGTCGAACGACGGCCCCGATCCATCCGCCGACCGCACGATCCACATCGACCAGTACACCGGCAATGTGTTAGCCGACGTGCGCTATGCCGACTATTCGGTCTACGCCAAGCTGATGGCCTGGGGCATCGCCTTCCACGAAGGCGACCTTGGTGCCTGGAACCTGGCTTTGAATACAGTCTTCTGTCTGGCGGTGATCGTCGTCTCGCTCTCGGGTCTGGTGATGTGGCTGAAGCGCCGCCCCTCGGCCCTCCGGCTTGGCGCACCGCCCCGGCCCGCCGAGATTCCCTACGGCAAGGGCGCCCTACTGGTCACGCTTGGCCTATCGCTCGCCTTCCCAATGCTGGGCCTCACACTTCTGGCCGTTATCCTCCTTGACCTTCTGGTCCTCTCCGCCATCCCGCCGCTGAAGCGGCTGGTCAGCTGATCCTTCCCCCTTTCTTGCACCATAGGAACGCTCGACATGAAGACGCTGCTCTCCCTTCTCGCCTCCCTCACCCTTGCGACCCAGCTTTGGGCGCACGAGGTCACCGTGGGCGATCTGCAGATCATCCACCCCCACATCCCCCAACCTGCGGCCAGCGCCAAGGCCGCCGGGGGCTTCATGGCAATCGTCAACACCGGCTCTGAGCCCGACCGCCTGATCGGCATCGAGTCCGACATCGCCGCCAAGTCGGAAGTCCACGAAAGCCGCGTCGATGCGAACGGCGTCGGCACGATGGAACATCTGGACGCCATCGACATCCCGCCGGGCAAGACCGTCAGCCTGGAACATGGCGGGTATCACATCATGTTCATGGGGCTGGCTGAGACCCTCACCGAAGGCGAGATGCACAAGGCGACGCTCATCTTCGAACGCGCGGGCCGGGTCGAAGTCGAGTTCATGATCGATCCGCCGATCGGCAAAGGCAAAGGCCATGACCACTCAAAGATGGACCATTCCGAGATGGACCACGGCGCCGAAGGGAACGACGCCCATGCGGCGCACGGCGACTAAGGGGCGATGGTCGCGGCCATGACCAGCGATCCCCTGGTGGATAGCGACGCACCTTAGCGGGCACAGTATGCCACGCCAGAGAACCCTCTGACCGTCGCGCTGGGCACCGTTCAGTGTGACGTCGCCATCGCGGGCTGGGAGCAGGATGGCCGGGGCGGTCGCGCCTTCCTGTGCCATGACGCCGGCGGATGGTTTGTCGAAGTCTGTGCCGACCGGGGCCTTGTGATGCCTGAAAGGCTTACGGGCCTTGGCCTGTCTGCTGACGAAACCGCAACGCTTCTGGCAGGTGTTACCGCCGCCGAGGCCGCACTGGGGACCGAAGCCATTGCACTTATCGACTGTTTCGACAGAGAGTTGTGCATCTGATCGGAAGGGCACGCCCATGGAGCCGCCAGGAACTGACACCCGCCCGGGCGAGGTCGCGCTGTCCTTCGACCCCGCCCGCATCGCCGACGACGCGCGCCTGCGCTTCATCGGGCGGCTGCGCAGCCCCTGGTCGCGCGGCAACTGCCCGAAGAACCTGGGCGCCGCGCGCGCGACGGGCGGCAGCTTCCGGGCCGAGATCGACCCGCCCTTCCGCCCCGGGCTTTCCGGCTTGCAGGCGGGCCAGGCACTGATCCTTCTCTACTGGACGGGCGAGGCGCGGCGCGACCTGATCGTGCAAAGCCCCGCCCACCGCGACGGGCCGACCGGCGTCTTCGCGCTTCGCTCGCCAGCCCGGCCGAACCCGATCGCGGTGGGAGTCGTTCGCCTGCTGCAGATCGAAGCCGACACCGGCCGTCTGACGCTGGACGCGCTTGACGCCTTCGACGGCACACCGCTGCTGGACATCAAACCCTGGCTGCCCTCGGTCGACGTGCCCCCCGCGCAAGGCTGAGCGGGGCCTTTCCACCCTTTGGCGGCTGCGCTACACCCGTGGCAAAACCGGGGGCAAGGATGCTGGGCTTTCAGGCGGAACCGCACCACGACCGCTATGATGTGGTCATCATTGGCGGCGCGATCATGGGGTCGTCCACCGCCTGGTGGCTGACCAAACTGGGCTACACGGGCCGGGTCCTGGTCATCGAACGCGACCCGACCTACGAAAAGGCCGCGACCACGCTCAGCTTTTCCTGCATCCGCCAGCAGTTCTCGACCGAGCTCAACATCCGCATCTCGCAGTTCGGGGCGGACTTCGTGCAGTCCTTGCGCCAGCAGATGGGCGACGACGACCGGGTGCCAGAGCTCAGGATCCAGAACTTCGGCTACCTCTATCTGGCCGACACCCCTGCCTTCGCCGCCACGCTGCGCGCCAATCAGGCGGTCCAGGCAGCCGCCGGGGCGGGCACGCAGCTTTTGACCCCAGACGAGATCAAGGCTGCCTTCCCCTTCTACCATGTCGACGATCTGGTGCTTGGCAGCCTGAACACCCGGGACGAAGGCTATTTCGACGGCTACACGGTCTTTGACTGGTTCCGGCGCAAGGCGCGCGAGGCTGGGGTAGACTACATCGCTGACGAGGTCACGGGCCTTGACCACTCCGCCACCCGCGTCACCGGGGTCCGGCTGAAGTCGGGTCGCACCATCGCCTGCGGGATGGTGGTCAACGCCGCAGGCACGCGCGGCGCAACCGTCGCCGCGATGGCCGGGATCGACATTCCGATCCAGCCGCGCAAACGCTTCAACTGGGTCATCCAGGCCGCCCAGCCGCTGGACCGCCCCCTGCCCCTGACCATTGACCCTTCGGGCGCCTATGTCCGCGAAGTGGGGGGCGGCACTTACATGGCCGGCGGCCACGCCGAACCCGACGGCCCCTGCGCGCTGGAGGACTTCGCGCTGCAGGACGAAGTCTGGATGGACCACATCTGGCCCGCCATCGCCACACGCATCCCGGCTTTCGAGGCGGTGAAGGTCATCAGCGAATGGGCCGGTCACTACGATTTCAACACGCTCGACCAGAACGCGATCACCGGCCCGCACCCCGAAATCGGGAACTTCCTGTTCCTCAACGGCTTTTCCGGCCACGGGCTGCAGCAATCCCCCGCCATGGGCCGCGCGACCGCCGAATGGATCCTGCACGGCGGCTACCGCACGCTGGACCTCACGCCCTTCCACTTTGACCGCATCACCGCCGGTCAGGGCGTGGTCGAGGCCGCCATCATCTGAACCCTCCACCCCTTGCATCCTCGTGCGGCCCCGTGTCTCCTGCCCGGATGACACCTCACACGACGCCCCGACGTTACGCCGCGCGGATGACCGACGTCCGCCCCTCGGCGATTGGCGAGCTTCTGGCCTTGGGGTGCAATATGCCCCCTCGAACGGCCTGCCGCGCCTGCGCGCCCAGATCGCCGCCCTGATGAGTGCCGATGGCACGCCGTGCGGGGCAGAGGACGTGCTGATCCTGCAAGGCTCGCAACAGGGCCTCGACTTCGCCGCACGGATGCTGATCGATCCGGGTGATGTGGTCGTGACCGAGGACCCCACCTTCCTTGGCGCGCTGATCGCCTTCGCACCCTCCCAGCCGCGCTATGCCACGGTCCCGGTGGATCAGGACGGCCTGCAGACCGACGTGCTGGCCAAGCTGCTGCGCGACACCCCCCGCGCCCGGATGATCTACACGGTCCCCGATTTCCAGAACCCGACCGGCGTCACCCTGTCGCTCTCCCGCCGCCATGCGCTGATGGACCTGGCGAACCGGCATGACCTGATCGTGCTGGAAGACACCCCCTACCGCCACATCCGCTTTGCAGGCGACCCTCTGCCCACGCTGAAGTCCCTGGACACCGAAGGCCGGGTGATCCACCTCGGCAGTTTTTCCAAGGTATTGGTCCCGGCCCTGCGGCTGGGCTGGGCGGTGGCCGCGCCCGACCTTCTGGCGCGCATGGGGCTTCTGAAGGTCGCCGCCGACACCCAGACCTCGACCCTGAACATGGCCGCGGCCAGCCTCTTCCTTGACCGCTACGACCTTGCGGCCCACATCGCCACCCTTCGCGCCGCCTATCGGCGCAAGAAAGAGGTGATGCTGGACGCGATCCGCCAGCATTTCCCGCAAGAGGTGACAGTCACCGACCCAGAAGGCGGGCTTTTCACCTGGGCCACCTTTCCCGACGGCTTTGACGCCACCGCCTTCATGCGCGACGTGGCCCTGCCCCTCGCCCGCGTCGCCTATGTCCCGGGCGAGACGTTCTTCCCCCTGACCCCGCGCCCCAACCACGCCCGCATCAACTTTTCCGCCCCGTCCGAGGCCGACATTCGCAAGGGCATCGCCGCCCTTGGCGCGGCGCTGAAGACCCATGCCCGCATCTGAAGGACCCCGCCCATGCCCGTAACCATCCACGCCCCCCAACCCTCTGATCTGACCGCGGCCGAGATTGCCCGCTGGGCGAAGGTGCCCGTCGCCGTGGCCGTCGATGTGGGCAATGCCAAGGGTCAGATCGACCCGGCCATCCGCCCGCTGCGCCCCGCAGGCCAGCAGCCGCGCCTTTTCGGGCCGGCGGTCACCGTCCGCTGCGAGCCGCCCGATTTCGGCGCGGTCCTCCATGCGCTTGACATCATCCAGCCCGGCCAGGTTCTGGTGATCGACGCAGATGGCCACCGCGACACCGCGATGATCGGCGACATCCTCTCTGGCCATCTGCGCGCCAAAGGAGTGGCGGGGATCGTCTGCGATGGCGCGGTCCGCGACACCGGCACGCTTGGCCAATGGGATGACTTCCCGGTCTTCTCGCGCGTGAATTGTCGCGTCACAATCGGAGGCGTGTCGGTCACCCCTCGAGATCTGATCATCGGTGACGATGACGGCCTGATTTGTCTGAAGCCCGCCATGGTCCGCGAGCTGATAGCTGATGCCGAGGCCAAGCTTCAGCGCGAGGAGCAGTGGATCAAGGCGCTCGCCGCAGGCAAGTCCGCCGCCGACGTCTTCGGCCTTGCGCCTGCGGTTCGGCTTTAGGCCGCCCGAACCGCCTGTCTGATCCAACCGGCAAGGAACTGCTCTGCCAGGTGCAGGTTGCTCAGGGCCACGGCGCTCAGGCCCTCCTGCACTTCGCCGAACGCCTCACCACCGATGGCCAGAACCCAGCCCGGGACGGACCGACCATAAAGCAGCCACGCCAGATGCAGCGCAGCCTCTGGCGTGACCTGGTGGCTGCCCAGCGCCTGCGGCGTCCCTTCGACCTGGGTCAGGCGATAGGGCATACCAAGTTCCATCGCCGCATCGGCAAAGACCACCGCATCATGCGTGGCGATCAGCGCGGCGTGGTCGACCGTCAGCTGATAGTCGATCTCGACCGTCAGGCCGGGCAGGTTCCTCCCTGACATCCGTTCGGCCAAGGCCGGCCCCAGACCATCATCCCCACGTCCCGGGTTGCCATAGCCGATCAAGAGAAGGCGCGTCACAGGCACTGCCCCGCCCGATCAATCACCGCGCCCGCCGCATCCACGATTTCAACCTGCAACGGCATCTGCCCCAGCGCATGCGTCGCGCAAGAGAGGCAGGGGTCATAGGCGCGGATCGCGACCTCGACATGGTTCAGCATGCCTTCGGTGATCTTGGGCTGGCTCGAAAGATGCTGCACCGCCACCGCCTTGACCGCGCGGTTCATGCCTTCGTTGTTGTGCGTGGTCGAGACGATGAGGTTGCAAAAGGTGACCTGGTCGTTCTCATCGACCCTGTAGTGGTGAATGAGGTTCCCGCGCGGCGCCTCGATCACGCCGATCCCCTCGAACCGCCGCTCGCCCTTGGCCACGAGGTCAGAGCCTTGCAGATCGGGGTCCTGCAGCAACTCGCGGATCTTCTCCACGCAATGCACCACCTCGATCATCCGCGCCCAGTGGTTGGCCAGCGTCGAATGGTTGAGGCCCCCCGAAAACGCCCGCAGCGCGCCATGCGCGGCATTGGCCAGCGGCGTGTCGATGAAACTGGCTGTGTTCATCCGGGCCAAGGGGCCGACCCGGTACCAGCCATCCTCGGCCCCAAGCGCGCGGATAAAGGGGAATTTCATGTAGGACCAGGACCTTACATCCTCGATCAGGTGCTTGTGGTAATCGCGATAGTCCACCATGTCGAAGATCGGTGCGCCGCCCGCGTCCAGCGCGCGCAGCCGCCCGTGGTACAGGTCCAAGGCCCCATCGCCCTCGCGCACCAGCGACATGTGGCTTGACGGGAAGGTGCCGAAACCCGCGACCATATCCGCATGGCTTTCCACATAGCCGCGCGCCAGTGCCAGCGCGTCTTGCGCCCAGACCAGCATTTCCTCGACCTGGCCTAGGAACCGATCCCGCACCTCCACGGGCAAATTGCGGTTGATCCCCCCCGGGATCGCCCCCGTCCCATGGATCTTCTTGCCCGCCGTCGCCTCGATGATCTCTTGCCCGAACTTGCGCATCTGCACCGCGCGCAGGCCCAGCGTCGGGTTCTCGCGGATCACCTCGAAGATGTTCCGTTTCTCGGCCGGGGCGCCGAAACCGAACAGCAGATCCGGCGCCGAGAGGTGGAAGAAATGCAGCACATGGCTTTGCATCACCTGCCCGTAGTGCATCAGCCGCCGCATCTTTTCCGCCGTGGGCGGCAACACGTCCACCCCCACGATCTGGTCCATCGCCTTGGCCGACGCGAGGTGATGGCTGACCGGACAGATGCCGCACAGGCGCTGGACGATGACCGGCACCTCCCACATCAGGCGGCCCCGGATAAACCTCTCGAACCCCCGGAATTCGACGATATGCAGCCGAGCTTCGTCCACCCGGCCTTCGGCATCGAGGTGGATCGTCACCTTGCCGTGCCCCTCGACGCGGGTCACCGGGGAAATCTCGATCAGCCGGGTCTCTGCCATCGCCGCCCCCTCAGTCGAACCGCAGGTGCTGACGGTCAAAGCCCGTGAACGTCCCGTCCAGAAGCGCCGTCAGCGTGTCGAAGATGATATCGCCCGAAGGCGCGCATCCCGGGATCTGGATGTCGATGTCCACGATGTCAGAACAGGGATAGACCTTGTCCAGGATCAACGGCAGCGCCGGGTCGTTCGGGACATGGCGGGTCAGGTTCCGCAAGTAGGGACCGGTCAGATAGGCCTCTTCCATGCACTCCCGCAAGGGATCGTCCGAATGCATGATCGCGTTCCGCATCGCCGGAAGCCCCCCCATGATCGCGCATTGGCCAAGCGCGATCAGCACATCGCAGTTCTTTCGGAACTCGATCAGGGTGTGGACGTTTTCCTCATTGCAGGCCCCGCCCTCGATGATCCCGATCTCGCAACGGCTCCGGAAGGTCTTGATGTCGGTCAGGGGGGAACGGTCGAACTCCACCCGCTCCATCAGCGTGACCAGCCGCTCGTCCATGTCGAGGAACGCCATGTGGCAGCCGAAGCATCCGGCCAAGGAAACCGTGGCGACGCGGGGCTTCCTCATCGCTTGGCCTCGATCTCATGACCGATCAGCCCGTCATCGAAGACCCGCTCGCCGATGGGAACCGAAAACCCCTCGCCCTTGCGAAGGATGCAGCCGACCGGACAGACGCCCATCGCAAGGTCCGCCCCCGCCGCTTCGGTATGGGCCAGGTCCGCCCCATTTACCGCCACACGCCGATGGATGCCGCGCCCGACATAGCCGAACACCCCCTTGCCATCCAGATCCTGGCTCGCGCGGATGCAGCGCCCGCAGGAAATGCAGCGGTTGGTGTCCAGCGCAATCTCGGGGTGGCTGGCGTCCACTGCCCGACATGGCTCCAGCCACGGGAACCTTGTGGGTGCGGTCATCTCCAGCCGGTAGGCCATCGCCTGCAACTCGCAATTCCCGCTTTTCTCGCAGATCGGGCAGAGGTGGTTGCCCCCGTGGAACAGCATCTCCACCAGATCGCGGCGCACGCGACGGCGCGCCTCGGTGTCGTTCTCCACCTCCAGCGCGGCCTCAGCCGGTTGCGTGCACGCCGCCACGCTGCGCCCCCCAGCCTTGACCGTGCAGACCCGGCAACCGCCCTGATGCCGCAGGCCTTCGTGGTCGCACAGGCGGGGAATGTAGATGCCCGCCGCATCCGCCGCCTCCATGATCGTCTGGCCGGGTTGAGCGGTCACCTCGACCCCGTCGATCTGGAAGGTAAAGGCGTCAGTCATTCGCTGAAATCCCTGTCAAAGATCATCGACCGCCGCTGCGCCAGCCGCCGCCCGCCATCGATGGCGGACTGGATGTCGAAGGTCGCCTTGATCCCGTCCTTGCGCGGTTTCGTCACCGCGGCCCAGACAAGCGGCAGGTTGTCCAGGCTCGTCAGCACCGGGTTGGGCGAAGTCATGCCCAGCCCGCAACGGCTGGTTTCGATGATGGTGGCCGACAGGTCGCGCAGGTACTGAATGTCCCCCTCATCCGCCTGACCCTTGCGGAACTTCTCCACCGCCTTCTTCAGGAAGACATTCCCCACCCGGCAGGGCGTGCAGTAGCCGCAGCTTTCGTGGACAAAGAACGACATATAGTAGTCGACGATTTCCAGCACGTTCCGGCGGGGCGAAAAGACGATCACCGCACCCCCGGTCGCCAGGTCCTCATAGGCCAGCCGCCGGTCAAAACTGTCGCGGCCGACCATCGTGCCTGACGGCCCGCCCACCTGCACCGCCGCCGCGTCCTCGCCCCCAACAAGGGCAAGCAGCTCGCGCAGGCTAAGGCCCCAGGGCAGCTCATAGACCCCCGGCCACGCACAATCGCCGGAGATGGAGAAAAGCTTTGTCCCATGGCTCTTTTCCGTCCCCATCGCGCGAAACCAGTCGGCCCCCCGGTCCAGGATGCGGGCGACATGGGCGAAGGTCTCGACGTTGTTCACCACCGTCGGATGCCCCAGATAGCCCCGCGTCACCGGGAAGGGGGGCCGGGTCTTGGGCTCGCCCGGCAGCCCCTCGCAGGACGAGATCAGCGCCCCTTCCTCGCCGCAGATATAGGCCCCGGCACCAAGTTGCAGGCGGATGTCGAAGCCCACGCCCAGCACGCCCCGCGACCGGGCCGCTTCCAGGACCGACAGAAGATGATCGCGCAAGTAGACATACTCGCCGCGCAGATAAAGGATGCCCTCCCGCCCGCCGATGGCCCGGGCGCAGATCGCCATCCCCTCCACCACCAGATCGGCCCGGTTCGTCAGCAGCGCCCGGTCCTTGAACGTCCCCGGCTCGCCCTCATCGGCGTTGCAGATCACCACCCGATGCGGGTCCGCCGCCCCCGCCGCAAAGCGCCACTTGCGACCCGTGGTAAAGCCCGCCCCGCCGCAACCGCGTAACCCGCTTGCCTCGACCGCATCAATGATGGCCGTCGGCTCCATGCCTTGCGCGGAGGTGATCCCTGCATCCAAGGGCACCTCGCCCAGCAGGACCTGTCCTGCCAGGCGGATGTTGTCCTGAACCTGCGCCTTCACCCGCTCCAAAGGCGACAAACAGTCGTGGTCCGCGACCAGGACCTCGGCCGGCGACCGTCCGGCCTGCAGCGCCCGCGCGATCTCTCGCGCCCGGTCGGGCGTCAGCCGCACCGCCACCAGATCACCCACCATCGCCGCCGGGGCCTGATCGCACATCCCGATGCAGGGCGTCAGCTCCAGCGACACCGCGCCGTCCGGCGTTGTCCCGCCGACCGTGATCCCCAGTTCCGCCTCAAAGGCCGCGCGCACCGCCTCCAGCCCGGCGAACCGGTCGACGATGTCATCGCACAGCCGGATCGTGACCCGGCCCTTCGGCGTCAGCGGCAAAAAGGAATAAAAACTCGCGACACCTTCGACAACGATCCGGGTCAGACCCGTCGCTGTAGCAACGAGTTCCATCGACTGGGGTGAAATCCAGCCTTGCTCCTGCCGGACCGCCAGCAGGATATCCAGCAACCGATGCGGAGTGTTGCCGAACTTCGCGCAGATCGTGCGCACAGACTGCGGCGTGGACGTGGCGAGAGCAGGGGCTGAATCCGACACCGGCTTGCCTCCATGTCTGGTTGCGGCGGCCATCCGGCACAACCCATCTTAGCCAGACTACAGACGATCACGCGCGTCCGACATGACCTGCATCAAGGACATCCTGCCTCGCCGGACCTTCGACCCCGGCTCGACTTTCGGTGCAACCGGTTACGGGTTCGGTTGACCGCCCGATGTCGACGCGCCTGCCTTCGCAGCAGCCCGCCGCGCCCGCCGGACGGCACGACGCGCCTTGATCGTCGACCTGTCAGGGGTGGCCCGGTCTGGAACCGCAGGCTTCCCAGCACGAGCGCGCGTTTGTGGCACCTGCTCTCCCAGCGGAGCAAAGCGCAGCTTTCCCCCGCGCAGCCGAGACTCGACAAAGGCGATTGCAGTTCGGGCCTGGTCTTCGCTGAGCGCAGGCATGGTCGCCCCTGTCGAGACATAGCCCAAAGCGCCAAGGCGCGCTGCCAAAGCCTCGAAGTCCAGTTCGCCAATCGAAAACCGGTCGGCCCGCCGGCGGTCGGACCGCACCCAGTCGCGCTTTATGACGTCGATCACATCCGGCGGATGCCCCATGAACCCGGCCAGATGGTCAAGAATGGAGTCGGCGGCACCACTGTTGCGACGGCGAATGACCGCCACCTGCTGGTCAGCCTTGCCCAGCATGGCCACCAGATGCAGCGCCGAGCCGTCCAGCGCGACAATCCTGCGCGCCGCCTTGTAGCGCGCAATCTGGACGGACAGCGAATGCTTCTGCGGATGGAAGACTTCATAGCCGTGGTCGGCCAGAAATGCCTCGATCCGCGTCTCTTCCAGCACGCCGCCCTTAGCGGCACCAAGCCCCGAGCGCGACACGTAAAGCCGTTCTCCCCCTTCCGGGGCAACGGATTTCCCGAACCGCTCTGCGACAAACGCACGGAACTCGGAGGTGCCGGTTGCAATCTTGCCTATGCCAAATCCCTGACCGGGCACATCCAGCACATCGACCGTTGTGGGACGCGTAACCACCCGGATCGGAAGATCGATGCCCAGAAGCTCAAAAAACAACCGGTGATAGGCCTGAAGCCCGACGTCGCCCGCTTCGTCAGGCTCACCGCGCTTGGAAATGAACAGGATGCCATCACGGTCCGGCCGGACGCCCCAGAGTCGACCGGTGCTTTCCGTCAGGAAATGGCCGAAATGGTTCAACAGCACGCCGCCCCAGATCCAGTGACCCGGAATGTGTTCCTGCGCCTGCGGTCTGTCCGGTGCGACCATCAGAGGGCGCGACCGCCATAGCACGGCTTCGTCGACAAAGTCCCCCGCGCCATCAAAAACGCCGCAGGGCTGCACCATCAGCGGGGTCGACGACGGCACGATCAACGCACCCTCGACCTGCCTGATCCGTGCCGACCAACCGCCGGCGGGATGAGGCTCTCCCTTCGGGTCGTCGTGGGATAACTTGGTCAAGGGGGATCCTTATCGGCAGCGTCTTCGGCGTCGGCCGCATACTACCTTGGCGTCAGACAATGGCAAGTTAACACGGTCCGCTCTCAGTGTCCGGGACAACGGCCCGTGGTCGGCTAAGGCCAACTTCCGGCAAATTGCCGACATGGCCTTTCAAATGGGGGGGATTGCAAATATCCTTCCTCGGAAGAGATTTTCGGTGAGTGCACCAGTGGCAAAAGCGGTCAAGAGCAGCGGGACAGCGGCGGATCGGCCAGCGACCATCCGACCGGAACTTGCCGTTCTGGGCGGAGACCCGGCCTTTCCAGTCGCAGCTGCGCTGCGCAGGGCCGGGGCAAATGTTCTGGACGCCGAGCCGCCGCCGGAAGGCACCTCTGATGCACTTGCGCAGCGCTATGGCTTCGGCCTTGCCTCGGTCCGCGCGGGACGGCTGGACAGCCTTGGACTGATGCGGAACCTGGTCGAGGAGGCCTTGACCGATCGGCAGCCACGCCACCTTTTCTGGACCCAACCGGATGGTCAGGTCATCGATGGCTTTCGCGCCGCGATAGACCCGCAAGGCCTGCCCGATCTGGCGGCGGCCTCGTCCTACCGCAAGGCGCATCTGGCAGCCCTGCGCCGGGTGCTGACCTCAGCACCAATTCTCATCCTGTGTCTGACCCGAACCGGAGCGATGGTCGATCCAGCGGACGGCAGCGCCTTTCCGGAACCGCCACCCGGCACGGTGTTGCCGCCAAGCGCAAATCTTGCGGCGCACGCGCCCGACCCTGCAGAGCTGGACGCAGACTTTGCGACCCTGCATGGCATTCTTCAGGCTGCAAATCCCGGCTTGCGTCTGCGGGTAGTGGTCAAACCTGCCGGGTCAGATCCCGTTGCCAGTCGGGACGAGGCAACCTTGCGGGCCTGCGCGTCCGGTTGGGCCGGACGGTTTCCTTCCGTTTCTGCCGATCCGCTGTTTGACCATCTGCTGGACCGTACGCTGCACAGCACTTCGGGAAGCGGCGATGACAGCGCCATCTTTCGTGTTCTCGTCGGTCTGGCCGAGGGCGCGGATCTTGCCGTGCTTCTGGGCGCTGGCCCGGCCTCTGCCCCCTCGCCCTCGCCCCCCCAGCTGGACAAGGCCGCGCGGCGCGAGCGCCGGAAACTGCGCCAAGCAAGACGACAGAAGTCCAAGAAAGACAGTTCGGTCGTCTGCGAGGATGAACTGCTTGAGGCCTTTTCCTGATGTCCCTGCGCCTCTGCGTTATTGGCAACTCACATATCGCGGCCCTCAAGCTGGGGTGGGAGGCCGCAAAGGCCAAGGGCGTTCAGCCTGATGTCCGCCCGACCTTTTTCGGCGCACCGCGCGACGGCATGCGGCATGTGGCCCTGTCGAACGGCTGCCTGATCCCCGGCCGCAAGGACATAGTCGAGTTCTTCAAGCTGATCTCCGGTGGCCAGGACCGGATCCGCCTCTCGGACTACGATGCCTTTCTGCTGACCGGACTGAACATTTCCAGCAAGCGAATCCTGCGTCTGTACAAGACCCATGCCTGGGTCGGGCTGAACGGCACAGCTGGCAAGGTCGTCGTCCACCCGGCCTTCGCTCAGGACTTTCTGGCCGAACGCTATGCCGAAACGCGGATGATCGATCTTGCCAGCCAGATCCGTGCCACGGTGCAGGCGCCGATCCTGACGGTGGCCGAGCCGCATTGGGCGGAATGGGCACGCACCTCGCGCGAGGTTGCAAATTTCGGCTGGGGTGCCGCCGTAGCCGCAGGTGACGGGGCGGCCATCGGCCACCTGTTTCATCGCGCGGTCGAGGCGGCGGTTGCCCCCTACGGCACCTACGTCCGGCAACCGGAAGACACAGTGCTTGACGGCATCCTGACCCGGGCCGAATACAACAAGGATGCGTCGAAACTGATCACGGGCGAGGGCGGCGGGACCGATGCCTCGCACATGAACGCGGCCTATGGCGAGCGCGTCTGGTCGGCGCTTGCGCCAGCACTCTCTGCGTGACGAGGACAGGATGGACAAGGTATCGCCCTATCAGGGACTTGACGCACGGGCCTTCTGGCGCACCGGACTTGCCGAAACCGACTACCCCCCACCCGACCTCTATCGGCCGAAATGGTCGCTGTCGAAGACAGACCGGATCGTGACTGCGGGCTCGTGCTTTGCCCAGCATGTCGGGCGGGCCCTGCGCCAGAATGGCTTCAACGTCCTGGACGCCGAACCTGCCCCTGACGGCATGGCCCCGGACCAGGCGCTGCAGCATGGCTACAACATGTATTCCGCGCGCTACGGCAACCTTTACACCACACGCCAACTGCGCCAGCTGATCGAAGAAGCCTGGCACGGCGCCCCCTGGTTCGACGCGATCTGGGAACGGGATGGCCGTTACTACGATGCCCTGCGGCCGAACATCCAGCCCAATGGATTTCCCACCGAAATGGCCGTGGCCGACGCGCGTTCGGCGCATCTTGCCCGTGTGCGCGAGGTGTTTTCCAGCGCGGATGTCTTTGTCTTCACTCTTGGTCTGACCGAGGCCTGGACACACAGGTCCACCGGTCAGGTCTATGCGACCGCCCCCGGCACCATCGCCGGGACCTTCGATCCGAACGTCCACTGCTTTGCGAACTTCCGCGTCGCCGAAATCCGGACCGACCTTGAGGCCGCCCTTGCGCGGTTGAAAGAGCTGAACCCCGGTCTTCGCATTCTGCTGACGGTATCGCCCGTCCCCCTGACAGCGACGGCATCCGGCAACCATGTCTTGCCAGCAACCATCCTCTCGAAGTCGATCCTCCGCGCCGTGGCGGGCGAGCTGGCCGAGGACTTTCCCGAAGTCGACTATTTCCCATCTTACGAGATCGTCACGTCCACGCGGGCGGGGACCTCGTTCTTCGAAGACAACCTGCGTTCGGTCCGCGAAGCCGGAGTGGCCAGGGTGATGAGCACTTTCATTCGCGCCCATCTGGAGCCGACACTGGCCCCGGTACCGGCCGAACCCGACCGCAAGGCGCTTCGCGCTCAGCGGCGTGAGGCCCGGGCCGCCGCGCAGGACGCGTCAAGCGGGGCAGGCGACCGCAAGACCCGGCGAAAGGCGAACAAGGGCCGCGCATGACCGCATCTGTGGATAGGGGCGGACTGCCGACGCGGCTGGTGCACCGATGGCTTGCCGGACGGGATCAGTCCGCCGAGGGCCTACGAGTGATCGACTGCGTCGCCACCAGCGATGATCGGGTTCGGGTCTTCTGCGGCGCGGGCTTTGGCCCGGGGCGGTTCGACAGGGTCCCGGCGGTGGGCTTCTCGGTCATTGAAAACGCGACCGAGGTCGCTGGAGCGGCTCTGTTGCAGCTGCGCCGTCCCGGTCGGCTTCGCCTGGCCGATGGCAGCGCGGCAAGCATCGAGCCCACGGATGCAGAGCCGCAAATCCTGTCCGGACTGAAAACTCTGATGGGCAGCCGCATTGCCGAAGGCCCGGCGGCCATCGCCGACTGGCTGCGGTATCACCATCAACATCATGGTGCCGAGGCCGCGCTGATCCTGAACCGCGCCCCCCATGATGCCACTTTCGTTGCTGACTTGTCGGTCGCACTCGCGGACATTGACTGCCCCGTCATTCTTGTCGAAAGCCCCCTTCCCCTTGGTCGACCCGACGGGATCGGATTGCATATGCCGCCCTATCAGCGCCCGAACAAGGATGAGGCCAAACCGCAGCCCGATCCATGGCGGTCAGCCTTTGCCGAACCGCTGATCTACGAAGCGCTGAAATGGCGGTTTCTGTCAGACGCTGCCGCCGTGCTGCTGGTCGACTGCTGCGATGTCCTGGCGGTCGGGGGGCCAAATGCCTTTGACCTTTGCCAGTCAACGCGTGACGGCGTCATCAGCCTGCGCGGAACCCCGTGCTTTCCCTGGCGGCCGCGCGATCTGGACGATACGCGGATCGGCGATCACATCTGCCGCCAGTTCAATTCCGAAGCGACCGTTGGCCGCTGGGGCGTCGCACCGCGCCGCGCCGGATTGCAGCGGATCTGGCGCCTCGCGCGCATTGTCGGGGCTCCTGCCAGTCTGCCGGTCGTGCCCTTCTGGCGGGCCATGGGCATACGTGTCCCGAACCAGCCCTCCTCACTTCTGGCACCCAAGGCCAGCCTGGTCGAGGACGACCGCCTTGTTGCGCTGTCCACCGAAATCCTGGGGCACAAGCCGGTGCGCGTCCCCGTCACGGCGCTGCGGACCCTTGATGCCAAGGCGCCCGACCAGCTGCGCACCACCATCGTCGGCTGCATGAAGAACGAAGGCCCTTTCCTTCTGGAATGGGTCGCCTACCACCGCGCCATCGGCGTCAATGATTTCCTGATCTACACGAACGACTGCACCGATGGGACCGATACCTTCCTGTCGCTCTTGCAGGACAAGGGCATCGTCCAACATCGCGCCAACCCCTGGGTTGCTGGCAGCGAGACAAGCCCGCAGGCCGTGGCACTTGATCTCGCCTCATCGGAGGAGGTCGTCCAGAAGGCAGACTGGCTCATCTCGATGGACGTCGACGAATTCATCAACATCAAGCTGGGCAACGGCACTCTGGCCGAGCTTTACGCCGCCATCGGAGACGGAAACCTCGTCAGCCTGACCTGGCGGCTTTTTGGCGACAGCAACGTCGTGGCCTACGAAGACCGCCCGATCATCGGCCAGTTCGACCGCTGCGCGCCCGAGATCATTCGCAAGCCGCACCAGGCCTGGGGCTTCAAGACGCTGTTCCGCAACATCGAGATCTTCAAGAAACTGGGGCTGCACCGGCCAAAGGGCCTGAAACCCGAACACTGGGAACAGATCCGCTGGCTGAACGGTTCGGGCCGCCCGATGCCGAAAAGCGTGCTCCTGAATGGCTGGCGCTCGACGCTCTCCAGCTATGGCTATGACTGGGTTCAGCTGAACCACTATGCCGTGCGCTCGGTCGAAAGCTTTCTGGTCAAGCGGGCCCGCGGCCGCGCCTACCACGTCGATCGCGGGCTGGGCAGCAACTACTGGTTCCGGATGAGCCATAACGCCGACCAGGACCAGTCTATCATGCGGATGCTACCCGCACTCCAGGCCGAGCTTAACCGCCTGATGGCCGATCAGGACATTGCCCGCGCCCACGCGTTCAGCGTTGCCCGCCACCGTGAGAAGATCACCGAACTGATGCAGCAGCCCGAACAGCAGGACTTCTACGCCGAACTGACCGGGGAACGGATGCGCCGCCTGACGCGGTTGCAAAAGCATTTCGGCTCGGCGGTCTTTGCCATCGGCCCGCAGGTCATTCCCGACGAGATCGCGCTCAATCCGGACCTGCCCGGCGATTTCTTCTTTACCGTCGATCATCCTGGCAGCGAAGCGCATTAGAAGCCTTGCGGTCGCGTGTCTTTCGCCAAAACCGGAACCCACTTTTGTCGGACACGCTTTAGCCCGCCCGACCGGACGCCCCAAGGTTTCGCAGGATCTGCCCCGCCCGTTCCGTCAGCGGCCCTTCAGTCTGCCGCAGGATTGCGATCCGGTCAAAGACGTCGCGGTCCTGGGCCAAGGTCGCGCGCAAGGCATTGCCAAAGGTCTGGCGCAACTCGGTGCCGATGTTGAACTTTGCAATGCGCGACCCGGCAGCGAGTTCGGCCCGTTGCGCCAATGGCACGCCAGACCCGCCGTGGATGACCAGGGGTACGGCCGTCCGCGCCTCGATCGCGCTCAGCCGCGCGAGATCAAGGCCCGCGCCCGCCTGCCGTTGCAGGTGGACATTCCCGACCGACACCGCCAGCGCGTCGACCCCGGTTTCCGCCGCAAACCGGGCGGCTTCTTCCGGGTCGGTCCCCTGTGACGCCACCCCCTCGGCATAGCCCACAAAGCCGATCTCGCCCTCGCATGAAATGCCCGCATGATGGGCCATTCGCGCCACCTCGGCGGTCTGGCGGATGTTCTCCTCCAACGGCAGGCGCGACCCGTCGAACATCACTGAGGTAAACCCCGCCTCCAGTCCCGCGCGGCACTCCTCCAGGTCGGCGCCATGGTCCAGATGCGCCACAACCGGCACTTTTACACTCTCCGCCAGGGCCTGGAACATCGCCCCCCAGACCGTCACCGGCATATGCGCCCGCGCGCCCGGCCCCGCCTGCAGGATGACCGGCGCGCGCTCTGCCTCGGCAGCCTGGGCATAGGCGCGGGCGTCCTCCCACCCCAGGCAGACAAAGCCCGGCACCGCATAGCCACCCGCCAGCGCCGGTTGCAGCACCTCAGCCAGCGTCGCCCGTGTCATTTGAACTTGGCCACCATGTCCATGATCCCCGGGATGGTGCGCAACTGCGCTGCATGGGTCGGCTGGAAATACTGCTTCAAGCTGCGCTGCGACTGCCCGCCCAGAATGGTGAAGTAATACATCTCATAACCCGGCAGAACGCAGCAGGGGTGATAGCCCTTGTCGATCAGCACCGTTGAACCGTCAACAATGTGATAGGCATCCCCCGGTTCGTTATCCACCCGCTGCAACATCTGCAGGCCCGAACCATAGTTCGGCCGGAAGCGGAAGTTGTAGCATTCGTCATGCCGCGTCTCCTCGGATAACCGATCGGTATCATGCTTGTGGCTAGGGAACCCCGACCAGCCGCCCGCGCCCACCGTGAACAGCTCGCTGACCAGAAGACGCCCCACCCGGTCGTGGTACTTGGTCCCCAGGATGTGCTTGATCTTGCGGTGGGTCTTGGTGTCGTCCGACCCGTATTGCACCATGTCCAGATCGGCGGCGCGCACGGCGAAGGGCCGCAGGGTTTCGGCGAATTTCGCCCCCGCAATGAAGGTTTCCGTATCGGTCAGCGCGGTGATCCGCGCGCCGGTGTCGGTGGGGACATAGACCCCCTCGGGTTCGCCATCCCAGACATCGACGCCGCGGTTGCCGATGCCCTTGAACGTCTCGCCCCCCGTTTCCACCGTCACGTTTCCGGTCGCGGGCACGACGCAGGTCTCATAGCCCGGGGTGCGATAGTCGAAGCTTTCCCCCGCCCGCAGACGGATGCGGTTGAAGTAGACCAGCGGCACCAGAGCGTCTTCCATATCCACAATGGCGCGGTTCCGGTTGTCGAAGGGGGCGATATGCATGGGCTGCCTTTCAGGTCGGGCCGGGGTGATGGCGCAGGAAGTCGTCAAGTTCAGCGGTCGTGGGCATGGCCGGGGCGCAGGCGACACGCGCCACCACCATCGCGGCGGCGGCAGACCCGCGCAGCACCGCCTCGCGCAAGGGGCGGCCATCGGCCAGCGCGGCGACCAAGGCGCCCAGGAAACTGTCCCCCGCGCCGGTGGGTTTCAGCGCCTGGGTGCGGTAGATGCCGGTCGCGAATTCGCCCTCGGGCGTAATCGTGATCGCGCCCTTTTCGCCCATCTTGTAGACGACGATCTGCGCATCCTCGGCGATCAGGCTGCGCGCCTTGTCCAGCCCCCGGTCGGGGTCGCCCGCCATGAAGCCGAATTCCACATCATTGCCGACAATCACGTCACACTGCGCGGCGGCCCGGGAATAGACCTCGGCCGCCACGGCGGCAGAGGGCCAGGAATAGGGCCGGTAGTCCACGTCGAAGATCAGCGGCAGCCCCGCCGCGCGACCGAGATCGAAAGCCCGGAAGGCGGCACCGCGTGAGGGTTCGGCGGCCAGCACTGTGCCGGTGGTGATGAGGGCGTCAAAGGCGCTGTAGTTGACAGTTTCCACATCCGCGACAGTCATCGCAAAATCGGCAGCATTGTTGCGGTAAATGACCGATTGGCAGCCCTCTGCCCGCGTCTCGACCACCGCCAAGGAATTCCGCACCTCGCCCGCCACGCTGCGCACATGGGTCCGGTCGATGCCAAAGGCGTCCAGCTGGGCCAGGCAGAACCGACCCACCGCATCGTCTGAGACGCAGGTGACCAGGGCCGCGCGGCACCCCTGCCGGGTCAGCGCCGCTGCGGTATTGGCCGACGACCCGCCAAGCGCTGCGGTGAACCGCGTGGCCTCCTCGATCCGCGTGCCGGGCGGATCGGCATACAGGTCCATCCCGGCCCGGCCGATCACCAGGAAGTTCCGGCCAGAGAGGCGCGCGAGGTCGGCCATCAGACGCCCGCCCGCTGTCCGGCGCGCCCGGCCTCGACCTCGGCATGCTTGGCCCGCACACCCTCGCTGCCCGAGACCTCGGCTGTCCCGATTTCCCACCAGGCATGGCCTTGCGTCGTCCAGCCCTCATACGGATCGACCTGCATCACGATCACATGCGTCCGGTCCGACGCCTTGGCCCGCCGGAAAGCCTCAGCCAACTCCCCAGGGTTCGCCACCGTCTCGGCCATCGCGCCCATCGCCCGGGCATGCGCCTCGAAATCCACCGCAAACGGGGTTTCGACGGTCGGGCAATCCTTGATCAGGTTGTTGAAACTGGCCTGCCCGGTGTTGTTCTGCAGTTTGTTGATGACCGCAAAGCCGCCGTTGTCCAGCACCAGCACGATCAACTTCTTCCCCGTCAGAACCGAGGAATAGATGTCCGAGTTCATCAGCAGGTAACTTCCGTCGCCCACGAAGACGATCGTGTCCTGATCTGACTCGTGTTCGGTTTGTGCAATTCTGGCGCCCCATCCGCCCGCAATCTCATATCCCATGCAGGAAAATCCAAACTCTACATCCACTGTGCCGATTCCCAGCGTCCGCCAGTTGGCCGTCACTTCCGCCGGAAGCCCCCCTGCAGCTGTCACGATCCGGTCGCGCGGATGGCACAGCGCGTTTACCACACCGATGGCTTGCGCATAGGAATTCGGGCGGTTGCCGGGGCGTACGTTCTCGGCCACATAGGCATCCCATGCGGCACGCTCCTCCTGCGCCCTCGCCACCCAGTCGGCGGGCGCGCCGTGGCCCGCCAGCGCCTGACCCAGCGCCAGAATCCCCAGCTTCGCATCCCCCACAACTGGAAGCGACAGGTGCTTGGCCGCATCATGCCGCCCGGCGTTCAGCCCGATCAGCCGGGCGTCCGGCGCAAAGACGGTCCAGGACCCCGTAGTGAAATCCTGCAGCCGCGTCCCCACCGCCAGCACCACATCCGCCGCCCCCGCGATGGTATTGGCGCTGTCCGACCCCGTCACGCCCAAGGGCCCGATGTTCAGCGGATGGTCGGCCAGAAGGTTCGCCCGTCCCGCGATGGTCTCGACCACTGGAATCCCATGGGCCTCGGCAAAGGCTGTCAACTCGGCCACCGCACCGGAATACTGCACCCCTCCACCCGCCACGATGACGGGGCGCTTGGCCCCGCGCAACAGCGCTGCCGCCTCGGCCACCTCGGCCGGATCGGGGGTCTGGCGACGGATCCGGTGCACCCGGCGGTCAAAGAACGCCACCGGATAGTCATATGCCCAGCCCTGCACGTCCTGCGGCAGGCCAATGAAAGCGGGCCCACAATCCGCCGGGTCCAGCATCGTCGCCAGCGCGGCGGGCAGCGATTGCAGCACCTGCGCGGGATGGGTGATCCGGTCCCAATATCGGCTGACCGCCTTGAAGGCATCATTCACCCCCAGCGTCGGGTTCCCGAAATGCTCTAGCTGTTGCAGCACCGGGTCGGGCAGGCGCGTCAGGAAGGTGTCGCCGCACAGCATCAGCATCGGCAGACGGTTGGCATGGGCCAAGGCCGCCGCCGTCAGCAGGTTCGCGGTCCCCGGCCCGGCGCTCGCTGTGCAGAACATGAACCGCCGCCGCAGGTGGTACTTGGCATAACCCGCCGCCGCGAAGCCCATGCTTTGTTCGTTCTGGCCCCGGTACAGCGGCAGCTCCTGATACACCGGATAGAGCGCTTCGCCCAGGCAAGGCACGTTGCCATGGCCAAAGATGCCGAAGCCCCCGCCGCAGATCTGCGTCTCGACGCCGTCGATCAGGATATACTGCTGCATCAGCCAGCGCACGATGGCTTGGGCTACTGTCAGCCTGATTTTCTCACCCATCGCTTGCCCTCCCGCAGCCGATCCGGCACCAATCCCCATCAGGGGTCTTGCGCACCGTGCAACGGGACGATACAGATTTTGCAACCGGTTGCAATACCGTTGGAGGAGCCATGGCAGAGATCGGGATCGGGCTGGTGGGGGGCGGCTACATGGGCAAGGCCCATGCTGTGGCGCTGTCGGCCGTGGGGGCGGTCTTTGACACCAAACTCCGCCCGAAGCTGGAGGTCATCGCCGCCACAAGCCTTGCCTCCGCCGAACGCTACGCAAAAGCCTATGGCTTCAACCGTGCCGCGCGCGACTGGCAGGACCTTGTCGCCGACCCCAAGGTACAGGCGGTCGTCATCGCCTCGCCCCAGTCCACCCACCGGGCGATTGCCTTGGCCGCCTTTGCCGCCGGGAAACCCGTCTTCTGCGAAAAGCCGCTCGGGGCCTCGCTGGACGACGCCCGCGCCATGGTCGCGGCAGCGGAAGCGAGCGGCCTGCCGAACATGATCGGCTTCAACTATGTCCGCACCCCCGCGACCCAGTTCGTCCGTCAGCTTCTGGCCGAAGGCGCGATTGGCCAGGTCACCTGGTTCCGGGGAGAGCATACCGAGGATTTCCTGGCCGACCCGACGCTTCCCGCCACCTGGCGCACCCGAGACCGGGCGAATGGCTGCATGGGGGACCTCGCGCCGCATCCGATCAACTGCATGCTGGCGCTGATGGGACCGGTGGCTGAACTCTCGGCAAGGATCGAAACCGTTCACACCACCCGCCCCGGCCCGACTGGCCCGGAAGCGGTGACCAACGACGACCATGCCCAGATCATGCTGCGGTTTGCCAACGGCGCGATGGGGCATATGTACATCAGCCGCACAGCGACGGGGCGGAAGATGGGCTACGCCTATGAAATCCATGGTACAAAGGGCAGCATCCGCTTTGACCAGGAAGACCAGAACGCCGTCCATCTTTACCGCGTCGATGGGCCCGACGCCACGCGCGGCTTCACCCGCATCCTGACCGGGCCCTATCACCCGGATTACCTTGCCTTCTGTCAGGGCCCCGGCCACGGTACCGGCTACCAGGACCAGATCATCATTGAGGCGCGCGACTTCCTGACCGCGATCGAGACCGGCCAGCCCGTCTGGCCCACCTTCCGCGACGGGTTGGCCGTGTCCCAGATCGTCGACACCGCCTTCCAATCTTCCTACAGCGGGCGCTGGCTCGCCGTTCCGCAATGAGGACCGAGATGACAATCCGTATCGGCAATGCGCCCTGCTCATGGGGCGTGGAATTCGCAGACGACCCGCGCAACCCGCCCTGGCGGCAGGTCCTGTCCGACTGCGCCCAGGCGGGCTACAAGGGGATCGAGCTTGGTCCCATCGGCTACATGCCCGAAGACCCCGCGATCCTTGGGGAAGCCTTGGCCGAAAACGACCTGACCCTGATCGGCGGCGTGGTGTTCCGGCCCTTCCACGATCCGGCAAAATGGAACGAGGTGATGGATGCCGCTGTCCGCACCTGCAAGGCTCTGGTCGCCCATGGCGCGCAGCATCTGGTGCTGATCGACTCGATCTCCCCCCGCCGCGCGCCCACCGCAGGCCGATCGGACGCTGCCGAGCAGATGGACCCCGCCGAATGGACGGCCTTCCGTGACCGTATTGCGACCGTGGCGAAAATGGGCGCCGAGGAGTATGGCCTGACCGTCGGCATCCACGCCCATGCCGCGGGCTTCATCGACTTTGAGCCGGAACTGGAGCGGCTTCTGGACGAGGTTCCCGAGGAAACGCTGAAGATCTGCTTCGACACCGGCCACCATTCCTATGCGGGCTTCGACCCCGTGGCCTTCATGCGCCGCCATATCGGGCGCATCTCCTACATGCATTTCAAGGACATCGACCCGAAGGTAAAGGCCGATGTGATCGCGAAAGGCACCGGTTTCTACGACGCCTGTGGCCAGGGCATCTTCTGCAACCTCGGGCAGGGTGACGTGGACTTCCCGTCCGTCCGGCAGATCCTGCTTGAGGCTGGCTTCCAGGGCTGGTGCACGGTCGAGCAGGACTGCGACCCGACACTGGATGTCAGCCCCATCGACGACGCGCGGAAGAACCGCGCCTATCTGCAATCCATCGGCTTCTGAGGGTCATCATGGCAAAACTGAACTGGGGCATGATCGGCGGTGGCGAAGGCAGCCAGATCGGCCCGGCCCACCGCCTGGGCGCGCAGGCCGACGCCCATTTCGCCTTTGTCGCGGGCGCGCTTGACCACCGGCCTGAGGCGGGCCGCGCCTATGCCCAGACCCTGGGCATCGCCCCCGACCGCGCCTATGGCGACTGGGAGGAGATGCTGGCGGGCGAGCGGAACCGCCCGGACCGCGTGGACCTCGTGACCGTGGCCACGCCCAACTCCACCCATTTCCAGATCACCAAGGCCTTCCTTGAGGCCGGGTTCCATGTGCTTTGCGAAAAGCCGATGACGATGACGGTGGAAGAGGGCGAAGAAATCGTCCGCGTTGCCGAACGCACCGGGCGCATCTGCGCGGTGAACTATTGCTATTCCGCCTATCCGATGATCCGCCAGGCCCGCGCCATGGTGCGCCATGGCGATATCGGCAAGGTGCGGCTGGTGGTCACCAACTTCAGCCACGGTCACCACGGCGACGCCACCGACGCCGACAACCCCCGCGTCCGCTGGCGCTATGACCCGGCGATGGCCGGCGTCTCGGGCCAGTTCGCTGACTGCGGCATCCATGCGTTGCACATGGCCAGCTTCATTTGCGATGACGAGGTCGAAAAGCTCTCTGCCGACTTCGCCTCGACCATCGCCTCGCGCCAGCTGGAAGATGACGCCATGGTCAACTTCCGCATGACCAAGGGCACTGTCGGTCGCCTCTGGACCTCCTCTGTCGCAATCGGGCGGCAGCATGGCTTCGACATCCAGGTCTTCGGCGAAACCGGTGGCCTGCGCTGGCATTCCGAACAGCCGAACCAGCTGATTTACACGCCGGTGGGCGGGCGCACCCAGATCATGGAGAAAGGCGAAGGCGGGCTTTACGACGACGCCAAACGCCTGTCCCGCGTGGCCATTGCCCACCCAGAGGGCTTTCCGCTGGCAGTTGCCAACATCTACTGCGACCTGGCCGATGCCATCCGGGGAGCCTGGCGCGACGGCCTCCCCACCGCGCCCGCCGGGGTGCGGTCCATGGCGGCGGTACATGCCGCTGTCGCCTCGGCCAAGGCGGGCGGCAGCTGGCTGGATGCCCGCCCGCCCATGTTCCGCTAGACGACCGGTCGCAGCGTCGACCGCTCGATCAAGGTGCAGGGGAACAGCCTCACTTCCGGAGGTTGCCCCGGGTCTGTAATCAACGCGGTGACGCGGTTGATGGCTGCCTCGATAATGTCGCCGACCGGCTGGCGAATCGTGGTAAGGCCAATGTTTGGCCAGCGCGACATTTCCATGTCGTTGAGCCCGATCAGACCGACATCGCCCGGCACCTGCAGTCCTGCTTCCACAATGGCACTCAACGCCCCCATGGCTAACAGATCGTCGCCACAGAAATAGGCCTCAGCCGGGCCGGACGACAACAACTGCTGCATCGCAGCACGACCGGCATCGAACGTATAATCCTCGGCATAGGACGTGCTGACCACCACTTCCGGCACACCGTCCACCGCGGCCAGAAAGCCGGCTGCACGACCTTCCGTCGAGCTTGCCCCCTGCGGCCCCCCCAGAAAACCCAGACGGCGATAGCGACGCGCCAGCAAGGCCTCGGCCGCCATCCGCCCACAGGCCTTGTTGTCGATGCCGACGATGTCGACAACCGGCACTTCGGATGCGCGTCCAAAAGCATTGACGACGGGCAGTCCACCTTCCGCAAAAGACCGGGCAAAGCTGGGCGGCAGGGTCGACGAGGCGACAATCACCCCGTCCACCGAATACTGCCGCAGCATCCGCACCGACTCGGCCGGGTCGGTCGCTCCGCTCAGATTGACCAGCAAGGGCCGCAATCCGCGCTGCTGCAGGCCCCGCGTGAACAGGTCGACCACGTCCAGGATCAAGGGGTTGCGAAAGTTGTTGACGACCAGGCCAATCAGCTTGGTCCGCCCGGTCGTCAGACTAGAGGCCAATGCGTTCGGCGCATAGCCAAGGTCGGCCACCGCCACCTCGATCCTTGCCCGCGTCTTCGGTGCAACCGATGCGCCGGGCGTGAAATAGCGTGACACCGCAGACCGCGATACTCCGGCGCGCTCGGCCACATCTTTCAGCGTGACTGCCATTCCTAGCCTGCTGTCCCAATTCCGCGTGTGACCCTATACCTGATCCGTCCGTCCTGAAAACCTGTGTCTTGCCCGCCCCGACAAGCAATTGGCGTTGCACCGCCACAGCGCTTGCGGCATTCAGCCCACAACATTCGATCTTGGAGACGGCGATGACGATCAGGTTCGGGCTATTGGGTGCGGGGCGCATCGGGAAGGTGCATGCGCGGGCGGTGACGGGGAATGGGGGGGCGCGGCTGGTGGCGGTGTCGGATGCGATGCCGGCGGCGGCGCAGGCGATTGCCGAGCAGTATGGGTGCGAGGTGCGGACGATTGATGCCATCGCCGCGTCCAGGGACATCGACGCGGTCGTCATCTGCACGCCGACCGACACCCATGCCGAT
>JALOTD010000130.1 GCA_025458105.1 Tabrizicola sp.
GCGCACGCCAAGGTGCTTCTCCAATTCCGAAATCCGGGCCGAGGCGACGGCGGGCGAGGTGCGCTGATCGCGCGCAGCGGCGGACATGCTGCCCAATTCATAGACGCGGACGAACATGCGGATGTTGTTCACGTAGGACATTTTACGTCACAGCTTGAAAGTGATCCGGGCTTTCGATGGATTAACAGAAAGGTCAGCGCGAGGATAGCGTTTCGCCAGCCGGCGGGAGGATGAGCGATGGGTGAATGGATTCTGGTGTGGGAGTGGGTCGAGATTGCGGTCCGCTGGTTGCATGTCATCACTGCCATCGCCTGGATTGGGTCCAGCTTCTATTTCATCGCGCTGGACCTGGGCTTGCACCGCGACCGGAACCTTGCCAGCGGCGCGGATGGCGAGGAATGGCAGGTCCACGGCGGTGGGTTCTACCACATCCAGAAATACCTCGTGGCCCCCGCCGCGATGCCGGACCATCTGGTCTGGTTCAAATGGGAAAGCTATTCCACCTGGCTGTCCGGCTTCGCGCTCTTGGTCCTGGTCTACTATATGGGGGCCGAGCTGTATCTGATCGACCCAAGCGTGCTGGAGCTGACGACCTGGCAGGCGGTCGGGATCTCGGTTGCCTCGCTGGCGTTCGGCTGGGTTGCCTACAACACGCTGTGCAAGGTGTTCGTGAATGCGAACCAGACGGTCCTGATGCTGGCGCTGTTTGTGGTTCTGGTGGGGATGAGCTGGTTCTACACACAGGTCTTCAGCGGTCGTGCGGCTTTGTTGCACCTGGGGGCCTTCACCGCCACGATCATGAGCGCGAACGTCTTCTTCATCATCATGCCGAACCAGCGGATCGTGGTGGCCGACCTGAAGGCAGGCCGCAAGCCCGACCCGAAGTACGGCAAGATCGCCAAGCAGCGCAGCACGCACAACAACTACCTGACCCTGCCGGTGATCTTTCTGATGCTGTCGAACCATTATCCGATGGTCTTTGCGACCGAGTTCAACTGGATCATCGCCAGCCTGGTGTTCCTGATGGGCGTCTCGATCCGGCACTGGTTCAACACGCACCATGCGCGGAAAGGAAACCCGCACTGGACCTGGGCCTTGACCGCAGCGCTGTTTGTCCTGATCGCCTGGCTGTCGTCCTACCCGATGCGGACAGTGCCCGAGGCCGAGGCGCGGCTGGAAGGGGCGGCGCTGGTCTATGCCAGCGCCGAGGGGTTTGAAGAGGTGGTCGGCATTGTGCAGGGCCGCTGCAGCATGTGCCATGCGGCCGAGCCCGGCTGGGAGGGCATCGCCTGGCCGCCGAAAGGTGTGGTGCTGGAGACCGAGGCGCAAATCGCGCATGAGGCCAAGCGGATCTACCTGCAATCCGGCGTCAGCCATGCGATGCCGCCGGGCAACCTGAGCTACATGGAGCCGGAAGAGCGGGCGGCCATCGTGGACTGGTTCCGCCGGGCCGGGACGGACGACCCGATCTGACCCCCCGCGCCTAGCCCTGGGGCGTCATCGCCTTGCGCTGGCGGGCGCGTTCCAGACCCAGTTGCCGCTCGCGCCAGATGATCAGGATTCCGGCCAGCACGATCAGCACCGCCCCGCCCAGCATTGTCAGCGTCGGCACCTCGGCAAAGACGAAGTAGCCGATGGCCAGCGCAAACAGCATCGAGGCATAATCGAAGGGTGCAACCAGCGAGGCATCGGCCTCACGGTAGCTGGACGTCAAGAGGATCTGCCCGACCCCGCCCATAAGGCCTGCCGCAACCAACAGAATGGCCTCCCACGGGGTCGGCCAGACCCAGCCGAAGGGTAGGGTCACCAGGGAAAGAAGCGTTGCGGTCAGCGAAAAGTAGAAGACGATGGCTGCTGTCGCCTCGGTCTGGACCAGCTTCCGCACGAAGACCTGGGCGAGGGCGGCAAAGACGGCGCCGCCGAGGACCAGCATGGCACCGAAGGCCTCGGCCAGACTGGCGGTTTCGGGGTCAAGCGACAGGCGGGGGGCCAGAACGATCAGGACGCCCGTCATCCCCAGAGCCACCGCCGAAATGCGAAAGGCGCGGACCTCCTCGCCCAGGAACATCGCAGCGAAGATCACGGTCAAAAGCGGCGCGGCATAGCCGATGGCGGTGACCTCGGGCAGGGGAAGGTAGCCCAGGCCCGCAAAGCCCAGGCCCATTGCCAGCGTGCCGACGATCCCGCGCCAGACATGCCCCATCGGATTCGCAGTCTTCAGCCCAGTGGCAAGTTCTCGCCGCCAGGCAAGCCAGGCTACAATCACCGGAATTGCAAAGGCCGACCGGAAGAACACTGCTTGTCCGGCCGGAACATGGGCGGCGGTCGCCTTGATCAGGCTGGCCATGACGATGAAGACCAGAACTGAGGCGAGTTTCAGGGCAATGCCGCGGAGGGGACGACTGGCAACCATGGGACCACCCCAACATGGCATCCGGGCCAGTGCAAGCCCTTGCACAGTCGGCAGGTTTCGCTGTGGGATGACCGGTCGGGTGTTTTGGAGAGACCGCTGGACCTGAAGCGGCTCCAGGCAGACAGGCAGGGTTGGCCAAACGGGAGGACCATGACAATCCCCGAAGCCGCCACCGGTCGTGGCCAAAAGGCTGGCGATCTCGCACGCTCACGCCTGGCGCTTTAGGCAGCGGCAGGCCGCGATCGAGGCCACGCAAGCCCGGCGCGCGACCGCTAGGGTGTCATTGCCTCTGGACGAACGGGCCAGTTCGGCGCTTTGCTTGCCGAAAGGGAGAATGCCATGCCGAAAGCGTCGCTTGCCGCCAGGATTGACCAGGGCCGTGGGATCACTCCTGCCGATCTGGTGCTGAAGGGGGGGAGGGTCTTCGACCTGATCACGGGTGATCTGGTTGAGACCGACGTCGCGATCTGTGAGGACACGATTGTCGGAGTATTCGGGTCGTATCGCGGCAAACGAGAGATCGACGTTTCGGGCCGGGTGCTGGTGCCGGGCTTCATCGACACGCATCTGCACGTGGAATCCTCGCTGGTCACCCCGCATGAGTTCGACCGCTGCGTGACGCCACGCGGGGTGACAACGGCGATCTGCGACCCGCACGAGATTGCCAATGTCTGCGGGGTGGCGGGCATCCGGTTCTTTCTCGAAAGCGCCGCGCAGCTGGTGATGGACCTGCGGGTGCAGCTTTCCTCTTGCGTGCCCTCCACCCATATGGAGACGACGGGGGCGCGGCTGTCTGCCGCCGATCTGGTGCCGTTCATGGACCACCCCAAGGTGATCGGGCTGGCCGAGTTCATGAACTATCCGGGCGTCCTGATGAAGGATGCAGGCTGTCTGGAGAAGCTTCAAGCCTTCCAGGGCCGCCACATCGACGGCCACGCGCCCCTGCTGCGAGGCAATGAGCTGAACGGCTATCTCAGCGCCGGCATCCGGACCGAACATGAGGCGACCAGCTATGACGAGGGACTGGAAAAGCTGCGCAAGGGGATGCGGATCCTGATCCGGGAAGGTTCGGTGTCGAAGGACCTTCACGCGCTGGCGGGGCTTTTGACCGAGAGGTTCTCGCCTTACCTTGCCTTCTGTACCGACGACCGGAACCCGCTGGATATCGGTGAGCATGGGCATCTGGACTACATGATCCGCACGGCGATTGGGTTGGGGGCGCCACCGCTGGCGGTCTACCGGGCAGCAAGCCTGTCGGCAGCCGAGGCGTTCGGCCTGAAGGACCGCGGGCTGATCGCACCGGGCAAGCGGGCCGATATCGCGGTGATCGATAGTCTGGACGGCTGCTATGCCTCGCTGGTGCTGGCGGGCGGCGTGATAGCTGATGAGGCGGCCTTCGCGGCGCGGGGCCGGGTGGAGCCGGTGGCACGGCGGTCGGTGAAGGCTCCGGTGGTGACGGCCGGGTCGTTCCGGACGGGGGGCAACCGGGTCGAGACGCCGGTGATCGGCATCCTGCCCGGCAAGATCATCACGGAGCATCTGAGTTTCGACATCGCGCCGGTGGATGGGGACAAGAAGCCCGACGTGGCCCGCGACCTGGTGAAGATCGCGGTGTTGGAGCGGCACGGGGTGAACGGCAACATCGCGACGGGGTTCGTGAAGGGGTTCGGACTGCAGAAGGGGGCGATTGCCTCGACCCTCTGTCATGACCACCACAACATCGCGGTGGTAGGGGCGGATACGGGAGACATGGCGGTGGCGGTGTCAAGGTTGGGCGAGATTGAGGGCGGGTTCGTGGTGGTCCACGGTGGACGGGTGTTGGCGGAGCTGTCACTGCCGGTGGCGGGGTTGATGAGCCTTCTGTCCTTCGAGGAAGTGCGGGAGAAGCTGGTTGCCTTGCGGGCCGCCGCGCGGTCGCTGGGGGTGGTGCTGGAGGAGCCGTTCCTGCAGCTTGCCTTCCTGTGCCTGCCGGTGATCCCGCATCTGAAGATCACCGATATGGGGATGGTGGATGTGGACCGGTTCGAGGTGATGCCCTGATCTGTCCACGCGTGGACAGGGGATCTGGGGCGTTTGAAATCAAGGACTTGTCTGTGGACAGTAACGTGGTGTTAACCGGTTCCGGCGGGGCTGCCCCTCACCCCGGCCCTCTCCCCCAAGGGGAGAGGGGGCGCCTTTGGCGGGGGTTCGGTCCTGGGGGCCGCAAGGGCTTCGCCTGTGGCTGGCGGTCGGGGGTTTCACAGCCCCGGACCCCCGTAGGATATTTGGGGGACAGGTGAAAGGGATTGTCCAAGTCGACTCGACCTGTTCTTCTGCGTCTAAAAGGTTTGTAGCTGCAGGTAAATGATGCCACAACTTTGTAAGTTCTCGAGCGGCCAAGACGCCGTTGAATTCACGCACGGCGACACGTTCCAAGTGCAGCGGACAGCGGATTTTTCCCGCGTTGTTTTGGGTGCTCGTCGAAACGAACTAGGCCTGATCCTTAATCTTTGCCGCGACCTGCAAGGACCGTTCGGTATTCTTTATGTCCTGGGCGTTTCGCGCCTCGGGAACGCTGTCGGTCGGTATCAGTCGCCCAGACAGATCAATTTTGATGAACTTGTAGATGTGCTTGAGCCGCACCGCGACTTCCTAGAACAGGACGGTCGTCACAATCTTTGGATCCGATCATTTTGCAGTGATAGCCAGTTCATTCTGGACCGACACAACATCGTTTTTGCGTATGGAGACGTTCAACAGATTGCAGAGCAACTGAGGGCGCTCGGATTTGTCGAAAGACCCATTGAAACGCCAGTTCCTCATTCTCACCACTATCATTATGAGTACGATGAGTCTGAAGACGCAATTCTCAAGACTTGGGATTGGGTCCAAACGGACTTACTGTCATCGGACATCGAGTGATGCATCGAGCCCGTGCGAGCGAGTAGCAGTCAGGGCTGAACACGAGCACGGGTGGTGCGCTGTAGCGCACCGTACGATGGTGCGGCCTTGGTCGCTGTGGATCCCCGCCTACGCAGGGATGACAGGCGGGTGAGGGTCACCCCCTCGCCAAATCCTCGAACAGCCGCGCCACGCCTTCGGCGCCCGGGTCGTTGTGGCCCTTGAGTTTGTCGGCGGCGAGGTAAGTGGCTCGGCCTGCCTTGGCGCGGGTCATCTCGGCGGTCGCATTGGCGCCTTCGCGGGCAGCTTTTGCGGCCGCTTGGACGCCGTTCGGGAGGGCGGCCAGCGCCGGGGCTAGGGCGTCGATCATGGTGCGGTGGCCGGGGGCGGCTCCGCCGACCTGCATCACTCGCTCCAGACCTGCGGTCAATGCGCCGATCCAGGTTTTGCCGGAGGCGCTCGCGTCACCAGCGGCGGCGAAGAAGATGGCGAGGAGGACGCCGGAGGAGCCGCCCATGGTCTGCGACAGCTCCATGCCGATGGCGCGGTAAAGCTGCGTGGGGTCGGCGAGGGGGAGGCGGTCGAGGGCGGCGTGGAGGGCGCGGGCGGCCCCGGCCAAGGTGCTGCCGGTGTCGCCGTCGCCGGACTTGGCATCGAGGGCGTTGAGGTCGGATTCGACGGCGATGAGGGCCTTGCAGCAGCGTTCGATCAGGGCGCGGCGGGCGGGGTGGGCGCTGGGGACGGGCTGGATCGGCGCTAGGCCGTCGGGGAGGGGCCTGACGGCGACGGCTCCGAACGGGGAGAGGCCGGGCCATGCGTGGGGGGCGACGGGGGCGGCGAGGCTGGTCACCTGCGCGTGGTCGACGGGGAGGAGCGAGACCGAGAAGCCGTGCATGTCGAGCGAGGTCATCAGG
>JALOTD010000131.1 GCA_025458105.1 Tabrizicola sp.
GTCAACAACCGCTCCGTCGCCCTGCGCATTCCGGCCGGGGACATCAAGGCCCGGCGGATCGAGCACCGCCCGGCCGGGGTGGACGCGAACCCCTATCTCGTGGGGGCGACGGTCCTTGCCGGCATCCGCAAGGGCCTCAAGGAACAGATCGACCCCGGCCCGGAGACCACCGGCAACGGCTATGAAGACGAGTCAGGCGCCGAGATCCCGGCCGACTGGAAATCCGCCATCGACGTGGCGAAGCGGTCCACGTTCCTGCAGGACGCGCTGGGGGAAGACATGCACCGCACCTTCACCGCGATCATGGCCGCCGAATATGCGCGCGTGATGCGGACGGTCAGCGAAGTGGACTTCGACCTCTACCTGCACACGGTCTGACAGCCGCGGCCGATTTCTTCGAAGAAATCGGTCCGGATCCTTCAAAGGATCCGGTCACCGCGCCCAATGGCAGGCCCCAGCACAAACCGGCACGCCCCGCGCAATCGCCGCAGCGATGATACCCGGCACGCGCGCATCAGAGCCCACCGGCGGCAGGATCCGCCCAGTGAAACCCGCCTCACTCAGGGCAGCCGGGATGTCGTCGCTCACATGCCCGCCCTCGGCCGCGAAGAACGGCAGGCACAGCCCGCCCCGTCCCCTCAGCGTCGACAGTTGCGGCTCCTGATCGATGAAGCCTGCCGCCACATCTGCCCCGGTCTCGCTGCCGATACGCTCAGCGACATGGAACGCAACGTCGGACGGGGCCGAGGACTTGAACGACCCATGCGCCGCCAGGATCACGTCCCTGGCACCCGACACCCGCACCAGATCAACGCAGAGGTCGTGCACCTTAGGGTCGCAGCCGAACGGCTCCAGAACCATCCAGCCTTCCGCCCCCGCGTCGGCGAGTCGCTTCGGGATCTGAACGCGGGTGAACCAGCCCCCGGCCATGAACATCGGGAAGACCACGCCGCCCGGACGCCCCGCGACCGCCCGCGCAATAGCGCCCTCCTCGGCCAGCGTGGCCGCGCCCACAGACCACCCCGGCAACAGAGCCTGCACCGCCCCGGCCAAGGTCTCCAACGCGGCACCCGCCGGTCGGGGGTCAGAGGGCTGGCCGTGGGCCACGATCAAGGCGTGCTGCGTCATGCCGTGGAACCTGACGCGCCGCGGCCCAGGGTCAAGACCCTATGGCATCCGCCCCGCGATATACTGAGCGAACTCGAAATTGGGCCGTTCCAGGTGGCTCAGCGGCCCGGGGGCGGACAGCCCCGCACAGAGGCCCTGATAGACCCGTTCGACACAGCCCTTGTCTTCCATGTTCACATCGTCAAGCAGCGCCTTGACCGCCGCCAGGTGCCGCTCGGCCTCAGGGTCGGCGCACCAGTCGGCGCTCATGCCCCCGCCGTACAGCACGTTGACATGGCCCGGCCCGTCCGGCGTCAGGCTAAGGTACCAGAAATACCCTGGCGTCAGCGTGATCAAGAGCGCGGGATAGATCGACAACAGCCAGGTGATCCGCCTCTGGTCGCCCTGCAGCACCGTGTTCGACGGATGCGCCAGCGTGAGCGGCAGCGTGTCGTTCTTCATGATGTAATGGTAGTTGAAGCTGGCAAAGCCTTCCGGACAGGTCATCTTCATGAGGTCCACCGTCCCGCCGATTGTGCCCTCATGGCAGACCGGCAGGTGGTAGCTTTCCATGAAGTTCTCGGCCAGGACCTTCCAGTTCGTCGCCCAGCGGAATTCCTCGCGGAAGGTCTCGCGGTAGCTGGCCATGTCCAGATAGCCGACCAGATTCTCGACGTCGCGCAAGGCCTCCTGCGGCGGAGGCGCATCGGGGTTCAGCGTGACCATGATCCAGCCCAGCCAGTTTTCAACCCGGACGGACGGAAGCTTCACGTCCTCCTTGCAGAACCCCTCGTTCAGCCCCATCGCCGGGGCGCCACGCAGGCTGCCGTCCAGATTGTAGGTCCAGGCATGATAGGGGCAGACGATCGACCGCACATTGCCCCGACCCTCCAGCAAAGTGCTCATCCGGTGGCGGCAGACATTGGACATGCCGCGCAAAACGCCTTCGCGGTCGCGCAGGATGATGACGGGCTCGCCAGCGATCTGCATCGTCAGATAGTCGCCGGGGTTAGGCAGCGCATCGGCGCGGCCCGCACACAGCCAGTCCTTGGCGAAGATGTGCCGTTCCTCGGCCGCGGCAAAGTCGGGCGAGGTGTAGACCGATTTCGGCATCGCCCTCGCCCGGGTGAACGGCTGGGCCACGTTCGCACGCAATTCGGCAAGGGCAGACAGGGCAGGTGCAGTCAGGGCGGGATCATGGCGGGTCACGGGCGCATCCTTCGACAGACACTGCATCTTGAGCCAGGATTGTTCGCATGCAAAGCAAAACCTTCAGGGAAAGTGCTGACGGATCGCCGCCGCAAAGGCCTCGGCCAAGGCCGGGTTCGCCTCGGCATCATAATGGATGCCGTCAATGGGCGAGACCTTGACCACCTGCCCCGCGTCCAGGAACGGCACCCCCAGCCGACCGGCCACCGCCGAAATCTCGCCCGCCAGGGCCTGCGACTTCGCCGTCCCTCCGGCGAACATTCCTGCCAGACAGCCGACCTCGATGATCGGTGGCGGCGCGACCAGCAAAACCTCTGGTCCCTTGCCGCCTGGCCCACAGTCGCTGGCACGGATCAGGCGCGCCAGCCGCTCCAGCGACAGGGCAATATCCCCCGCGTTGACCGAAAACCGCTCTTTCAGGTCATTCGTCCCCAGCATCACCAGCACCACATCCACCGGTTTGTGGCTTTCCAATAGCGCGGGCAGCACCGTCAGCCCGTTGCGGTGCGCGCCTTCCACCGGGTCGTCATGCACGGTTGTCCGGCCTGGGTGGCCTTCGGCGATCACCTCCCAATCTGGAAGAAGCATGGCCAGCCGCCCCGACCAGCGTTCATCCCGGTCAAAACGCCCTGCGAAATCAAAATCCGGCATTGGCATCGTGCCATGGGTGTTGCTGTCGCCGAAAAGCAGAAGTGTGCGCATGCGGTCCTCCGTGAACTGGGCGCAGCATGCGGCCCCTTTCTTGGGAATTGAAGCAGAAAGCGCTCTCTGGTCCAACAAACGGCGGATTTCCTGATTGACGTACCTCACCCCCCATCCGATAGTCTGCCAAAAGGACTTCGGGAGCAGTCCGTGCGGCCAACTGTCAATGATATCGCGCGCGAGGCGGGCGTCAGCCTGGCCACTGTGGACCGGGTACTGAATGCCCGGCCTGGGGTACGGGAAAAGACGATCAAGGCAGTCAACGACGCGATTGCCAAGCTTGGCTATGTGCGAGACCTGACCGCGGCGAACCTTGCACGCAGCCGAAACTATCGGATCGCTGCCATTCTGCCAGACGCAGAAAGTCAGTTTGTTCAATCGCTTGCGCAAGCCTTACAGGAAGCGGGGTCGCTGGCGGCAACCTCGCGCGTCGATCTGCAGGTGTTGCGCTTTCCGACTGAAGACCCCCATGCGCTCGCTGCCATTCTGACCGGCCTTCCTGCACGCGGCTTTGCGGGCGTCGCACTGATGGCACCGGAAACTCCGGTGCTGCGCGATGCGGTCCGCGCGCTTCGGGCCAAGGGGCTGCCGGTCGTCGCCCTTGTGTCGGACTTGCCCGCAACAGGCCGAGACCACTTCATCGGCACCGACAACCACGCGGCAGGACGTACGGCGGGGGTTCTGATGGGCCGCTTTCTGGGTGACAGCCCGGGGCAAGTCCTGGTCCTTGGCTCCTCGCTTCTGGCCCGCGATATGGTGGAACGGCGGCGCGGCTTTGATGCAGTGATGCTGCGGGACTTCCCGCAGATCGAGGTGCTGCAATCGCTGGAAACGCATGGCTCACCGCAGCTTTTGCGGCAAGTCGTGTCGCAGATGTTGGCGAACGCTCCTGGCGTACGGGGGATCTATTCCATGGGCGACGGCCAGCGCGCCCTTACCCAAACCATTGAGGATATGGGTCTTTCGGGAAAACTTGTGGTCATCTGTCACCAGCTGACCCCCCATGTCCGCAGCGCATTGCAGGCCGGGACGGTCACTGCCGCCATCAGCCAGAACCTCGGCCATCTTGCCCGCAGCACCCTGCGCGTCTTGCGCGCAAAGCTGGACCAACAGCCCATCGACGAGGGTCAAGAACAGATTCGGATCGAGATCGTCCTGCGCGAGAACCTTCCCGACACACCCGATTCGGGTCTGCAGACCAGCGAAGACGCGGCCTGACCGGCTTCTCAAATCGCTTTGAAAAGGCATTCAGACAGAAAATGAGGTACGCACCTCAAAAACGCTTTACAGGACCGGCAGGCCGTGCCTATCGTCAGACAATTCAAGAAGGCCCGGCATCCGCACGGGCACGCCACATCACACCGGGAGGAATGCATGAAAAGGACTTCTCTGGCCGCGACTGCGGCAATTGCGCTGGCCTGGGCCTCTCAGGCCAATGCGCAAGCGAATGAACTGACGCTCTGCTGGGCCGCCTGGGACCCCGCAAACGCGCTGGTGGAGCTCTCGAAGGATTTCGAGGCTCAGACCGGCACCAAGATGAACTTCGAATTCGTGCCGTGGCCCAACTTCGCCGACCGCATCCTGAACGAGTTGAACTCGGGCGGGCAGCTTTGCGACCTCTTGATTGGCGACAGCCAGTGGATCGGGGGCGCGGCCGAGAACGGCTGGTACGTCAAGCTGAACGACTTCTTCGACAAGGAAGGCATCAGCATGGACGACTTCGCGCCCGCGACCGTCTATGCCTATTCGACCTGGCCGAAGGGTACGCCGAACTACTACGCCCTGCCCGCGATGGGCGATGCGAACGGCTGGTTCTACCGCAAGGACTGGTTCGCCCGCCCCGAGATCCAGGCCGAGTTCAAGGAAAAGTACGGTCGCGACCTGGCGGAACCCAAGACCCAGAAGGAACTGCTCGAAATCGCCCAGTTCTTCCAGGGTCGCGAGATCGACGGCAAGACGGTCTATGGCGCCTCGATCTTCACCGAGCGCGGGTCGGAAGGCATCACCATGGGCGCGACCGGCGCGCTTTACGCCTGGGGCTTCAAGTACGAAAACACCCCCGGCAGCTATGACATGGAAGGCGCCGTGAACTCGCCCGCCGCCGTTGAAGCCCTTGAGTTCTACAAGGAACTGTACAAGACCGGCACACCTCCGGGCTATGACAACGCCTATATGGAACAGTCGCTGGACGCGTTCAAATCCGGCCAGGTGGCGATGGCGATGAACTGGTTCGCCTTCTTCCCAGGCCTCTACGCCGACCCGAACACTGGCGGCGACAAAATCGACTTCTTCGTGAACCCCGCGCAGAACGTCGCGGCCTCCACGCTTGGCGGCCAGGGCATCAGCGTGGTGGCGAACACCGACAACATGGACGGCGCACTTGCCTACATCAAATGGTTCTCGGACCCCGAGGTGCAGAAGAAATGGTGGGCCGCGGGCGGCTATTCCTGCCACAAGGCGGTGCTGGAAGACCCGAACTTCGTGAACACCGCCCCCTTCGCCGGTGACTTCCTCGAGGCGATGGGCGGCGTCCAGGACTTCTGGCAGGAACCGGCCTATGCCCAGCTCTTGCTGGCGATGCAGGAACGGCTCCACAACTACATCGTGGCCGACCAGGGCACAGCTCAGGAAGCGCTGGACGGCCTGATCGCCGACTGGACCGAAGTCTTCGAGGACGAGGGCAAGCTCTAACCCCTCACCCCCGGCCCCTCTCCCCAAGTGGGAGAGGGGTGACCCTGTCACCACACGCAGCGCCACTTTCTTCCCTCGGGGAGAGGGCAGGGTGAGGGAATGTCCCCACCCCTCAGCGGGATCTTGTGAATGCCAAACCCCATCGAAGCCGCCGCCCGGGCCACGCCCGCGCCCCTTGCCCGGAAGGTCCGGGGCTTGAGTGACCGGGCCATCGCCTGGATCTTCGTGGCCCCCACGATCTTCCTGCTTCTGGCGATCAACATCTTTCCGCTGATCTGGACCATCCGGCTGTCCTTCACCAACTACGCAGCCAACCGCCCGAACCGCGAGGTGGAGTGGGTCGGCCTGCGCAACTATGAGCGCATCCTGACCGACGAAGGCACCTGGGCCAACATGCAGACCACGGCGCATTTCCTGGTCTGGACCATCGTCCTGCAGGTCTCCTGCCGATGATGCTGTCCCCCGCCGTGGTCGGCAACTTCTGGACCTTCCTCTACCAGCCGCAGATCGGCCTGGTGAACTACGTCGTCGAGGTTGTCACCGGCACCCCGGCCTCCTCCTTCTCGATGCTCGGCCCCGGCGGCCTTGCGCCCTGGTCGATCATCATCGTCGACACTTGGATGTGGACGCCCTTCGTGATGCTGATCTGCCTCGCGGGCCTGCGCTCGATCCCCGACTACATCTACGAGGCGGCCGAGGTCGACCGCGCCTCCAAGTGGCGGCAGTTCTGGACCATCACCGTACCGATGGTGTTGCCTTTTCTCATGTTGGCGGTGCTGTTCCGCGGCATCGAGAACTTCAAAATGTTCGATATGGTCAATTTGTTGACCGGCGGTGGCCCGGGGAACGAGACGCTTCTCACCTCGATCGACCTCAAGCGCGAAGCCTTCGAGAAGTGGCGCACCGGCTATTCCTCGGCCTATGCGATCATCCTTTTCGTCACGGTCTTCGGCCTGGCCTCGATCTACGTGAAGGCCCTGAACAAGGTGAAGGAACGGTGATGCGCTTTCTTCCTGAAACCTGCCGTCGCCATCCAGCGCCCCCTCCCCCTGCCAGGGGGAGGGCCGGAGAGGGGGTCTCCGCCGCCAGCGAAGGAGCGCAAGCATGAGCGCCTATTCCGTCACCGAGCCGTCAAAGGCCTCGAAATGGGTCGCCGCCGCCCTGGTCGCGCTTTACACGATCATCACCCTCTTGCCGCTCGTGTGGATCATCTCCACCAGCTTCAAGTCCGGGCCGGACTCGATCTCCTACCCGCCCAAGGTCGTCTTCGAGCCGAGCCTCGAAGGTTACGTCAACCTCTTCACCACCCGCACACGCATCGCTGCCGAGGATTTTGCGGCCCTGCCCCCGCCCGAAACCTGGTATGACGAGATCGTCCGCGACCAGGGCATGGTCATCGCCGGGCCGTCCCGCTTTGGCGAGCGCTTCCTGAACTCGGTCATCATCGGGTTTGGGTCGACCTTCCTGTCGATCTTCCTCGGCACGCTGGCCGCCTATGCCTTCTCCCGCTTCAAGGTGCCGCTCAAGGATGACCTGCTGTTCTTCATCCTCTCGACCCGGATGATGCCCCCCATCGCCGTCGCGATCCCGATCTACCTGATGTACCGCGAGCTTGGCCTTTCGGACACGCATCTCGGGATGATCCTGCTCTACACCGCGGTGAACATCTCGCTCGCCGTCTGGCTTCTGAAAGGCTTCATCGACGAGATCCCGCGCGAATACGAGGAAGCCGCGCTCATCGACGGCTACACCCGCTTCCAGGCGTTCCGCAAAGTGGTCCTGCCGCAGGCCGCCACCGGCATCGCCTCAACCGCGATCTTCTGCCTGATCTTCGCCTGGAACGAATACGCCTTCGCCGTCCTCCTCACCTCCGGCAACGCCCAGACCGCGCCGCCCTTCATCCCGACGATCATCGGCGTGGGCGGTCAGGACTGGCCCGCCGTGGCCGCCGGGGCGACGCTGTTCCTCCTGCCGGTGATGATCTTCACCATTCTCCTCCGCAAACACCTCCTGCGCGGGATCACCTTCGGAGCCGTCCGCAAATGACCCCGCCCATTCTTCGTCCACAAATATCCCCGCCGGAGGCATCCGCCCCCAGCCCTAAGCACACCGCATCAGAAAGGAGCGCCCGATGACCACCTTCCTGACCGGGCTCCTCCGCCTCCGCCGCGGCCCGTGGGAGATGCTGGCCACCATCCTGATCGCCTTGGGCGTCGTGATGCTGATGCAGCCCTTCTTCCTCTGGGCCTATACCTGGTCCTTCCTTGTGACCCTTGTCGGCACGGTGATGTTCATCATCACCAGCCACTTCCCGGAATAGGCCGATGCTGGAAACTCTCTCCCCCATCCTGCCCGCCCGCGACATCGCCGAGACCGAGGCCTTCTGGCAGCGCCTGGGCTTCCACACCGTCTATGACGACGCCGAATACCTCTTGATGAAACGCGAAGGGGCCGAGGTGCACTTCTTCCACCACGCCACCCTCGATCCCTACACATCCGACCACGGTGCCTACTTGCGCCCCTCCGATATCAACGCGCTCGATGCCGAATGGGCCGCCCTAGGCCTGCCCTCCACCGGCATCCCGCGCCTCGACCGCGCCGCCGACAAACCCTGGGGCATGCGCGAGCTTGCGCTCATCGACCTCAACGGCAACCTCATCCGCGCCGGGCAGGAGACCCCCCTTGGCTGAAATCGTCATCAGAAACCTCCGCAAGGAATTCGGCGCCTTCACGGCCGTCAAGGGCTCGTCCTTCACCATCCGGGACGGTGAGTTCTTCATGCTCCTCGGCCCCTCCGGCTGCGGCAAGACCACGACGCTGCGGATGATCGCAGGCCTGGAACTTCCGACCTCCGGCGAAATCCTGATCGACGGCGAGGAGAACGTGCGCAAGAACATCGCCTATCCCCTTGTCTCCCAAGGCGTCCCCAAGGCAGAAGTCCAACGCAAGGTGGCCGAGGTCGCAAAGATCCTCCGCATTGACCACATGCTCGACAAGCCTGTCGGTGGTCTCTCAGGCGGCGACCGCCAGCGCGTCGCCCTGGGCCGCGCCATCGTGCGCAACCCCAAGGCCTTCATGATGGACGAACCCCTCGGCGCCCTGGACGCCGAATTCCGCGAGATCATGGCCGAGGAGCTTCGCGCCCTCCACGACCGGATGCACGCCACCACCGTCTACGTCACCCACGACCAGCTGGAAGCCATGCAGATGGGCGACAAGATCGTCGTGATGAACCACGGCGTCGTCGAACAGTTCTGGGAGAAACCCAGATCGCCCTCCCCCAACTCCAGGAACCCGCCTCCGGCCAACTGGTCCTCGGCGTCCGCCCCGAACACGTCGCCTTCTCCGACACCGCCCCCCTGCGCGGCCGGATCGAAGCCGTCGAATACCTCGGCACCACCCAGATCGTCACCCTCTCCACCCCCTTCGGCCCCGTGAAAGCCCGCACCCCTTCCACCCAAACCGCCAAACCCGGCGACCTGACCGGCCTCGCCGTCAACGCCCCCCGCCTCTCCCTCTTCGACGCCACCACCGGCCGCGCCTTCCGCACCGCCGCCAACGCCGGGGTCCATCATGGCTGAGGTCCAGCTCAAGAACCTGTCCAAGTCCTACGGCGCCACCAAGGCCCTGCAAGACGTCACCATGACTATCTCCAGCGGAGCCTTCGTCGTCCTCCTCGGCCCCACCGGCGCGGGAAAAACCACCACCCTGAGACTCATCGCCGGCCTCGACAAACCCGACGCCGGAGACGTCCGCATCGCCGGCCAGTCCGTCCTCCAGGACACCCCCGCCCAGCGCGATGTGGCGATGGTCTTCCAGCAATACTCGCTCTACCCCCACCTCACCGTCCGCGACAACCTGGCCTTCCCGCTGCGGTCCCCCATGATCGCGATGCCCGAAGCGCAGATCGCCAAGCGCGTCCAGGAAGTGGCCGAGGTCCTGAGGATCCCCCACAAGCTCGACAACAAGGCCACGGCCCTGTCGGGCGGCGAGATGCAGCGCGTCTCCATCGGCCGCGCCCTCGTCCGCAACCCCCGCATCTACCTGATGGACGAACCCCTCTCCTCGCTCGACGCCAAGCTCCGCGCCGACCTGCGGGTAGAGCTCAAGCGCATCCACCACGACCTCGCCGCCACCTTCCTCTACGTCACCCACGACCAGATCGAGGCGATGACGATGGCCACCCATGTGGGCGTCCTCGACCACGGCAAACTCGTCCAGTTCGGCACGCCCCGGGACATCTACGAAAACCCCGTCTCGACCTACGTCGCCTCCCGCCTCGGCCAGCCGCACATCAACCTCCTGCCCGCCAACGCCTTCCCCGGCGCGCCAGCAAACGCCGCCCAGATCGGCCTCCGCCCCGAGCACATCCACGTCGGCGAGGGGCAACCCGCCACCATCCAGCGGGTGGAACACCTCGGCGACCAGACGCGCCTGCACCTTGCCCTCGGGCCCCACAGCCTCATCACCCTGACCGAGCCGCATACCCCCCTCAAACCGGGGCAGACGCTCAACATCCGCCCCCACAACCCCCTCTGGTTCGACGCCTCCGGCAACCGCATCTGAAAGGCCAACCCCATGAAACAGTTCATGAACTCGCGCGAGAGCCTCGTCACCGAAGCCATCGACGGCCTCCTCAGAACCTCTGGCGGCAAGCTCGCGCGCCTCGACGGCTACCCCCATATCCGCGTCGTCGTCCGCACCGACTGGGACCGCTCCAAGGTCGCGCTGGTTTCGGGAGGCGGCTCCGGCCACGAACCCTCGCACGCCGGTTTCGTCGGGCAGGGCATGCTCACCGCCGCCATCTGCGGCGATGTCTTCGCCTCGCCTTCCGTGGACGCGGTGCTGGCGGGCATCCTCGCCGTCACCGGCAAGGCCGGCTGCCTCCTCATCGTCAAGAACTACACCGGCGACCGCCTGAACTTCGGCCTCGCCGCCGAGCGTGCCCGCGCCTTCGGCCTCAAGGTCTCGATGGTCATCGTCGACGACGACATCGCCCTTCCCGACCTCCCCCAGGCCCGCGGCGTCGCCGGAACCCTCTTCCGCCGCCCAAACCGTCATCAAGGGCGCCATCTCCATCGGCATGTCGCTCGACACCTGCACCGTTCCCGGCTCGCCCAAAGAGGACCGCATCAGCGCCGGAAAAGCGGAACTCGGCCTCGGCATCCACGGTGAGGCAGGGATCGAACAGGTCGACTTCTCCGGCGCGCGGTCGGCCATGCAGATGGTGGCCGAAAAGCTCCTGCCGCACACCGGCTCCGGCGACCACGTGGCGCTTCTCAACAACCTCGGTTCCACCACGCCCCTCGAAATGTCCGTCCTCGCCGAGGAACTCGCCCGCTCCCCACTCGGCGGCAAGGTCAAATGGATGATCGGCCCCGCGCCCCTGATGACCTCGCTCGACATGCACGGCTTCTCGGTCTCGCTCCTCCCCGTCGACCACGCGCAGGTGAC
>JALOTD010000038.1 GCA_025458105.1 Tabrizicola sp.
GTCGTAGATGTCTTCGCCATCCAGAAGGATCGTGCCGGTCACCTTCGCCGAGGCGACGGTGTCGTTCATCCGGTTCAGACAGCGCAGAAACGTGGACTTCCCACAGCCTGACGGCCCGATGAAGGCGGTCACCGCGCGGTCGAGGATCTCGACCGACACATCCTTCAGCGCATGGTTCGTGCCGTAGTGGACCTGAACGCCGGTGGCGGAGATCTTTGCAGTCCCGGCCAGGACGTTGTCTGCCGTCCGCATGTCATCCATGGCCTGCTCCGTCCCCGCCGTTTCCCGGTCCGTCTAGACCCGCATGGTGACGCATATGCGATGGTTTTGTAACAGACGAATGACAGGGGGTCAGAGGCGGGCAAGCAAGGCGTCGATTTCTGGGCGCGACGGCATGGAGGGTGCGGTGCCGGGACGGGTCACGGAAATCCCTGCCGTCGCGCAGCCGAAGCGTACAGCATCGACGACATCGCGCCCTTCGGACAAGGCCACGGCAAAACCGCCGTTGAACGCATCGCCCGCGCCCGTTGTTTCCACCACGCGACCCGCACTGATGACTGGGACATGCACGCTGCGACCACGATCACGGTACAGCGCGCCGTTGCCTCCCAGCGTGATGATGACAGCGCCCACGCCTCGGGCCAACAGCGCATCTGCGGCGCGCTCGGCCTCGGCCACGCTTGTCACCGGCAGTCCGGTCAGCGTTTCGGCCTCCGACTCATTCGGCGTGACAAAGTCGCAGAGCGCGAGCATGGCATCGTCCAGCGCCGCCGCCGGAGCTGGGTTCAGGATCGTCGTCACGCCCGCCGCTTTTGCGATTTCCAGTCCCCGCCGCGCCGACGGAATCGGCTGTTCCAGCTGCGTCATGAAGATCGCCGCACCCTGGATCAGCTCGGCCTTGGCATCCAGATCCTCGGGCGCGATCCGCGCCGCCGCCCCGGGCGAGACGATGATCGCGTTGTTCCCCGTCGCCTCCTCCAGGAAGATGAAGGCCGCCCCGGTATAGCTTTCAGCGTCCTCGGTCACTTCCGGATGCACGCCCGCCTTTGCCCAGGTCGACCGCGCGATTGCCGCGAAATCATCTTGTCCAAGCCGCGTGATGAAATGAGTCTTGCCGCCGGTTCCAGTCTGGGCCATGGCCGAGGCGACCGACTGGTTGGACCCTTTCCCCCCTGGCCCCAGCGCGAAAGTCCGGCCCAGGATGGTCTCGCCCATCTTCGGCATGCGGTCGGCACGATAGGCGGTGTCGGCCACGAAAATGCCAAGGTTCACAATGGGTTTCATGCCTCAAGCCTCCGGCGGGATCACGCCCTTGCGGAACATGAAGCAGCCGTAGAACCGGCGTTCTCCGGTCTGGATCACCGCATAGGACTTGCGTGCCATGTCGTAGAACGCAAAGCGTTCGATGCTGATCATCTCGCGGTGATGGCCTTCGGCACGGTCGATCTCGGCCTGCACTGCTGCCTGAACGGGGGGCACTTCGGTTGGCGCGCCGACCACCTCCATCCGGCCCGCGAAATCCGGAACGAACGTGTCAAGCGGCAGGACCGACAGGATTGCGTTCACCGCCTGGGGCGCGGTCAGGTTCTCCATCCGCAGAAGCTTGCCTGTCACCGTCGCCCGAGCGACCGAATCCGAGGGAAAGTTGGTATCCGCGACGATCACCACGTCGCCGTGCCCCATCGCCCGCAACGTCGCCAGCACCTCGGCATTCAGCCGGTTGTCTATTCCCTTGAGCATGGCAGGCCCTCCCCAAGCCCTTTCATCTTTGCACAAATATCCCGGGGGTGTGGGGGCTGGCCCCCACTCCTCCGCCTATTCCAGGCGCACGCCCGAGGCCTTGTCGAAGAGATGCACCTTTTCGGCGTCTGGCGCAAAGGTCAGATTGTCCCCCGGGCGGAAGGCCACCCGGTCGCGGAACATCGCAACCACCTCCCGCTCACCCGAACGCAGAACGACATGGGTTTCCGACCCTGTGGGTTCGACCACCGCCACGGTTCCAGCGATGCCCTCTGCCACGCCCAGATGCTCGGGCCGGATGCCATACGTAACCTCGCGCCCCTCAGCGATGCTCATGCCCGGCGGCAATGGCAGACGTCCGCCGCCCACGATCGCAACCGCGCCGTTTTGCACCACGCCCGGCAGCATGTTCATGGCCGGGCTGCCGATGAAGCTGGCGACAAAGGTATTTGCGGGGCGGTCATACAACTCCAGCGGGGCGCCGACCTGTTCGATCCGACCGCCCTGCATGACCACGATCTTGTCGGCCATCGTCATGGCCTCGATCTGGTCATGGGTGACATAGACCGTCGTCGTCTTCAGCCGCTGGTGCAGCTCGCGGATTTCCGTCCGCATTTGGACGCGCAGCTTGGCATCCAGGTTCGACAACGGCTCGTCGAACAGGAACACCTGCGGGTCGCGCACGATGGCCCGGCCCATCGCGACCCTCTGCCGCTGGCCGCCAGACAGAGCACGCGGATAGCGATCCAGGTAATTGGTAAGGCCAAGGATTTCGGCTGCGCGCTGGACCTTTTCCGCAATCACCGCCTTGTCCATGCCCCGCATCTTCAAGGCAAAACCCATGTTCGCACCCACCGTCTTGTGCGGGTAAAGCGCGTAGTTCTGGAACACCATCGCGATGTCCCGATCCGAGGGCGGCAGGTTGTTGACCCGGCGCGGGCCGATCAGGACGTCGCCGCTGGTGACCTCTTCCAATCCGGCGATCATCCGCAACAGCGTGGATTTTCCGCAGCCTGATGGCCCGACCAGGACGACGAACTCACCGTCCGCAATGTCCAGGTCCAGCCCGTGGACGACCTGCACCGCGCCGTAAGCTTTCTTCAAAGCGCGGATGGTAACTTCCGCCATGAGCCTCATTGCCTCCCCGATTTCCCTTAAGGCTAACGGGGCAGATCGGGCCTGTCCATTGGCTGATCATACTAACATGTTAGATTCTTGACAGACCCCCTCTGCCCCTGCCAAGCTGTTCAGGCAAAGACGGCTGCCGCGCGGGAAGGGGAGGCCCCGAGGCATGGCCGCAAGCCCTGCAGGCGCGTCGCGTCCCGGGGCGGATGATTGACCCGTAGTTCACCGAAAGCCGCAGCAAGGTCCCACGGCGTGCCGCGCCGACAGAGGCCATCGAAAGGGAGGAAACGACGTGAGAGTAGAGGTCTATAATGCAATTGTCGGCGCGCAGATGAGCCGCCGACGCCTGCTACAGGGTGCAACAGCGCTGACCGCGATGGCCGCGCTGCCCATGACAGCCAAGGTCGCCCGGGCGCAGGACAGTGTCCGCGCAGAGATCCTGAAGATTCCGGGGGTCGGCATGGGGTCGCCGACCGACGCCCACTGGCAGCAGGTGGGTGAGCTTTGCCTTGCCGCCACCAAGGCTAACGTGGCCGAGGGCGAATTCGCGGGCGTCGAGCTGACCTTCATGGGTCTGAACAACCAGAACCTGCACAACTTCCTGTTCCGCGGTTTCCTGAAACCGTGGGAGGCCTATACCGGCGCCAAGATCAACTGGATCGACTTGGCCCAGGCCGACTACAACGCGCGCCTGCAGCAGTCGATCGCGACGGGCACGGTCGACTTCGACATCCTGGAAATGGGCGCCCCGTTCGAGGGCGACACCGCGGGCAAGGGTCTTCTGGACCCGATGCCTGACTGGGTCGCGGCGCAGATTGAGGCCGACGACCTTGTGGGCTACCTCAAACCGCCGGTCGGCACCTGGGACGGCAAGCAGTATCGCGTGACCATTGACGGTGACTGCCATACCTTCGCCTATCGCAAGGATTACTTTGGCGATGGTGCCATCGGCGGAGCCGAGGTGCCGAAGACCTGGCAGGACGTCAATGCTGTCTCGAAGGCGCTGGTCGGTCAGACCGACCCTCTGACCGGCCTGCCCGCGCATGGCTATCTTGACCCGCTGAAGGGCTGGGGCGGGTTCGGCATGTACTTCATCGCCAACCGAGCCACGGCCTACGTCAAGCACCCGGATGATCCGGCATGGCTGTTCGACCCGGAGACCATGAAGCCGCGCGTCAACAACCCCGGCTGGGTGCAGGCAATCCAGGACGTGATGGACCTGATCGCAACCGAAGGTGCATATCCGGCCGACCAGATCAACGCCGACCCCGGCACAACGGCCTTCAGCCAGTTCCTGGCCGGAACGGGCTCGATGCTGATGTGGTGGGGTGACGTCGGTTCGTCGGCGCGCACCTCCGATACCTCGGTCGTGGGCGATGTGGTTGGCTTCGGGATCAACCCGGGCTCGACCCGCCGCTACAACTCGGCTGCGGGCGCCTGGGAGGAAACGCCGAACGAAGCGCCGCTCATGGCCTATATCGGCTGGGGCATCTACGTGACCAGTCGTGTCTCGGGCGACGAGAAAAAGCGCAAGGCAGCATGGTCGGCGGCGGCCCACCTGGGCGGCAAGGACCTGTCCTTGTGGACGGCGGCTTATCCGTCGGGCTTCCAGCCCTACCGCAACAGCCACTTCGACTACGCGGAATGGGAAGCGGCCGGCTACGATCGCGCCTATGTCGAGGACTACCTCGGGTCGAACGCGGACAGCTACAACCACCCGAACGCCGCCATCGAGCCACGCATCCCCGGCATCTTCCAGTACTACTCGGTCGCCGAGGACGAGCTGGCCAAGGGCTTTGCCGGTCAGTACGCATCGGCGCAGGAAACGGCGGATGCCATCGCCGCCGCCTGGGAGAAGATTACTGACCAGATCGGCCGCGAAAGCCAGATCGCGCTTTACAAGGCATCGCTTGGGATGTGACTCAACGTAGGGTGGGCAGGCGGACTGACCGCCCTACTTTTGTCGCGGGCGCGCCTGGAAAACGGGGGCGCCCGAAGTCTAATGGAAAAGCCGACTTGCGCAGCACCGGCGGATCGACAAGGCTGTGGTGTTGCCGCCCTGGAAATCCACATGCGCCTAACCATTGTCGCCGCCCTTGCCGCCGTTCTGTCGCTTCTCGGCTGCGATGCCCTTGAACGTCGACACGCGATGAAGGCCCTTCCCTCGACCCTGCAGGCGGAAGCGATCGAGTTTGGTCGCAATGAAGTCTTTGGCTTTGGCCCCGGTGGCAATGAAACCGGGTTCTACGTGATCCGCCTGGGCGCCGAGGGGGTAGACCTTGCCGCAAGGGGCGGTGTTGCCTGGCTGAACGCGCAAACGGGCGGTCGGCTTGATCCGGACTGGTTTGTCACTCCGGTACCCCGGGACGACTATTGGATGGGCCGCGCCGACAGTGCCCTCGGCGCCTTTCCCGACCCGACGGTTACTGCCATCCTTGACCGTTACGGCTTTGGCTTCGACCTGCCACCCGAGCACCAGAGCGCCCTTGATTCCGCATTGAACAGCCCTGGCAGCTACTACGCCTTTGGCCGTGGCGGTCTGGTTGCCGTTGTCGTGCCGGCAGCGGGCCGCGCCTATGTGTTCTATGCCGGATAACGCATTCTGTTGATCGGCTGGAGACCGATCAGGAATGTCAGGCAGGGATCAGAGCTTGTGCCTGATGCCAGGCCCAGGTTTCCATCAACCCGTCGCGTAGGCCAATGCTCGGTGTCCAGCCGAAGGTTTGCCGGGCAGCCGTCACGTCCAGTATGTTGGCCGGACTGTCAACCGAGCGCGCCGTGCCGTAGGTAACATCAATCTGTCTGCCGGTCACGTCCTGGACAAGATCGATCACCTCTCGCACCGAACGGCCGATGCCGCTGCCCGCGTTGAAGATGCCAGTCTGGTGGCTTTCGACGGCCATTAGACACAGTCGCGCCAAATCGGCGACGTTCAGGTAGTCCTTGATGACCGAACCATCGCCCCAGATTTCGACCCGTTCCCCTGTCAATGCTCGGCGCAAGAGAGTATTCACGAGCCCTTGCGCCCCATCGCGCCCTTGGCGCTGGCCGTAGACGTTTGACGGTCGCAGGATGACGGTTCGCAGACCCCGGTCATGGGCACGCAGCGCGATGTAGGATTCCATCGCAACCTTGACGATCCCATAGGAACCGCTTGGCCGAAGTGGCTCACGCTCGTTTATCGGCACGCTAGCCGGCGTACCATAGACCATGCCCCCGGAGGACAGGAACACCATTCGCCCGACGCCTGCGCGGTCAATGCGATCAAGAAGATCGATCAACGGCAACAGGTTGGCTGAAACATCGGCGGCGGGATCGGCATCGGCATTGCCAGGCATCGTGGCGCTGTAGGCATGGACAACGCAGTCACGGCCTTCAAGCGCTGCCGACACGGCTGCACCGTCGCGGCAATCGGACAGGTGATAGTCGACCCCCGGAACTGGCAGGCGCAGGGCTTCTGCGCGCCGCGACAGGACCCGCACGTCATGCCCCGCCGTTACCAGCCAGTCAACAACGTGCGATCCGATGAACCCGCAGCCTCCCAGTACGAGAATGCGCATCCCGCCGTCCTTTCCCCCCTGCACCCACGGTCAGCCGTCGCACGGCTGACCAGTTCTTGGCAACTCTGGTTTTGCTTGCTTCAGCAGGATTGTTCGTTCTAAGGCCGGCTGATATTCAAAAGATGTTATCCTTAACAAATCAGGTCGAAAACCCCTTGCTCAAGTCAGTTCAAGCGACGTCGCGCCAAAGCCGTTCCTCCATCCTGCGGTCGCTTTGGCGCAATCTGCTTGCCAAACGCCGAACGGGTCGTATTCCGCTCAGGCCGGACGTCGACTTTGTCCTGATCGTCTCGCATGAAGCATCCCGATCCGGTGCGCCGATCGTGGCATACAACCTTGCAAAAGAGCTTTCGAAACAGTTCAATGTGGTGCTCCTGTCGCTGCGGGACGGCCCGCTGATCGACGCGTTTCGCGACGTCGCCACCGAAGTCTGGACACCGCGCCGCGGGCTGCCAAAGCACCAGCGCGCTGCATTGGCCATCAAGGCCCTGTCCATCGGGCGCAGCTTGCGCTTTGCCATCCTGAACAGTGCCATGTCCCATCCGGTTGCCGACGCGCTGGCACAGAACCGCGTGCCAATGGTGACCCTGGTCCACGAATTTGTTGCCTATCTTGCCCTGGACGAAACCCTGAAGCGCCTGTTCAAGCAGTCGGATGCCCTAGTGTTCGAAGCCCCGCTGACCGAACAGGACGCAGCCCGGCGCATCGGTTTTCCGCCGAATACTCTGGTTCGGGTCTATCCCCAGGGGCACTGCGTCCTTCCCGGCGCCGGAGCGCCCGATGCAGAGCGAAAGCGCGACTTGTCCGACAGGATCAGGCCGCAGGGGCAGGACGGATCGATTGTGGTGCTTGGCGTCGGCGGGGCGGAATATCGGAAAGGCATCGACCTGTTTGTGCAAACCGCCGCTTTGGCGCGCAGGCTGGCACCTGACCTGCCATGGCGATTCGTCTGGATCGGCTTTGGTCTCACGCAAATCGTCCAGAATGACTTTCGGCTCTACATCCTGGATCAGATTGACCGGAGCGGGGTTGCCGACATCGTTACACTCGTGCCTCCAACCTCTGAACTTACCACGGCCTATCATCTGGCAGATGCGGTGTTCCAATCGAGCCGACTGGAACCCTTGGGCAATGTCGGCATCGACGCGCTGGCCTACGGCCTTCCCGTATTCTGCTTTGACCGGGCGGCTGGGATAGTCGATCTGCTGCAGGAAGCCGACCTGTCCGATATCTGCGTCGCGCCCTATCTACACACGACCGCGATGGCCGAAAAGCTGGTGGCCTGGGCCCGGTCACCAGAGGCACAAGCCAAGGCCGCATCTCTGGCACCAAAGCTTGTCGAAAGCCACCTCCGGTTCGACGATTACGCCGCAAAACTGACCGACCTTGCCGAGACCGTTATTGCGTCCCGCACCACCTGATTTCCACGGTGCAGCCCGCGAAGTCTAAGCTTCCTAAGCCCCCAAAAGCCCGCTAACATGTCAGTTATGAGCGGCGCTGACCATCTTCATATCGTCACCTCGGATGACATCTCCTCTTCTCGGATCCGGCTGGGAAAGGCCTTGATCTGGGGCTCGGCGGCCTTGCTGGCCGCAGTCGGACTAGCGCAAACCGCGCAAGTCATGGGCTGGCGGGATTTCGGGTTCCAGACCTGGCGACCGACACTTTACGCCTATTGCTTGTGGGCCACTGCGCTGTGTTGGGCTCAGGTCATCATCCGGGGGGAACAGGGCAAGCGGACGCTCTTCGTCCTGCCTGCGGCATTGTTTGTCGTCTCGCTGACGGTGTTTCCGCTTCTTTTCGGACTGGTGATCGCGTTCTCAAGCTGGAACCTGTCCAGCCCGGATGGCCGCCAGTTCAACGGGATGGCCAATCTTGTCCAGATGTGGAACGATCCGTTCTACTGGAACGCCATGGGCAACATGATTTGGTATGTGCTGGCGATCCTGGTCGAATACACCATAGCCTTTGGCCTGGCCCTGCTGCTGAACGCCCAGATCAGGGCGCGGAAGTTTTTCCGCGTGGCCTTCCTTCTTCCGCTCATGCTGTCGCCGGTGGCCGTCAGCTGGATGGTCGGCAAGTCGATGCTTGAGGCGCGGTTCGGCCCCCTTGCCCGCTTGGCGCGCTGGCTGGGCTGGGACAACCCGTCCTTCTTCGGATCGCCCGAAATGGCCAAGTTCACCATCATGGTGATGGACGCCTGGACCTTCATCCCCTTCATGATGATCATGCTTCTGGCCGGTCTGCAGGCCATCCCGAAAGAGCTGACCGAGGCCAGCCGGGTGGACGGCGCCAAAGGCTGGCGGTCGTTCTGGGAAGTGACCTTTCCCCTGATGCTGCCGGTGTCGATCACGGCGATCCTGATCCGCATCATCTTCAAGCTGAAGCTTGCGGATATTGTCATCAACGTCACCTCCGGCGGGCCTGGCGGGGCCACGGATACGGTGACCAGCTTCATCTTCCGCGAATACCGGGATCGGTCGAACGTGGGCTACGGGACCATGCTGGCCATGGTGTACCTTGTGCTGATCGTGATCTTCATGACCGTCCTGATGAAGGTCGCGGCCCGCTACGCGAGGCCACGGACATGAGGGCGCGGGCATGACCGAGACCGCAATCTTCAAGGACGGCGACGCTGACCGCCACTTCCGCGCCAAGTGGTTCGCGAACCGGGCGCTGATCTACGGGGTGTTGATCCTGTGGGCCGTGATCTGTCTGTTCCCGATCTACTGGACCATCACGACCAGCTTCAAGATGGCCCCGAACGTGATGAAGGGGAACATGATCCCTTGGGTGGACTACGATCCGGCCTGGCTTGGCTGGCGGTCGCTGGGCCTGTCGCCGGACACCATCGGCGCGGAGTCGACCGTTCGGGACGAGTTCATGAAGCGGTTTCTGAACTCGACCGTCACTGCGCTGGTGTCGTCGACCCTGGCTGTCATTCTGGGGTCGCTTGCGGCCTATGGCCTGTCGCGCTTCTCCTACAAGTTCGGCTGGATGAAGAACGACGACATCTCGTTCTTTTTCCTGTCGCAACTGATCTTGCCGCCGGTGGTGCTGGCCCTGCCCTTCCTGGTGCTTTACAAAGAGATGGCGCTTCTGGACACACGGATCGGGCTGATCCTGCTCTATACACTCACAGTGCTGCCCATCGTCATCTGGATCATGCGTGACCAGTTCGCCGGAATTCCGACCGAGCTTGAAGAGGCCGCGATGGTCGACGGGCTGGGCGTCTGGGGGGCCTTCTTCACCATCATCCTGCCGATCGCCCTGCCGGGCATGGTTGCGGCGTTCATCCTGTCGCTGGTCCTGACCTGGAACGAGTACTTCTTCGCGGCGCTTCTGACCTCGACTCACGCCAACACCCTGCCCGTGATGGTGGCCAGCCAGACCGGCAGCCAGGGGATCAGCTGGTGGTCGATGGCGGCGCTGTCCACGGCGGCGATCCTGCCACTGATCGTGATCGGGGTCGTGTTGGAGCGGTTCATCATCAAGGGCATGGCCGCAGGGGCGGTCAAGTAACCGCATGGACGATCTTGCTGCGAAGGTTTGGTTTTCTGGCCCTCCCCTTTCGAATTCTCGTAGGAAATTCGTGAATGCTTAAGGGAATAGACCAGCGCCTATCGGCCGAAGTCGTCCATGTCCTGATGCTCATGGGCCATGGCGACGACCTGGTGCTGGCCGATGTCAATCACCCGGCTGCGGCGATCGCCAAGTCCACCACCCATGGTCGCCTGATCGACATGGCGGGCTGCGATATCCCGACGGCGGCCCGGGCGATCCTTACGCTCATGCCGTTGGACACCTTTGTCCCCGCCCCGATCAGCCGGATGCAGGTGGTGGGCGACCCGGACCGCGAGATGCCGATCTTCGCCCGGATGCAGACCGTGGTCGACGGCGCCGAAGGGCGTCCGATACAGATGCAGGCGCTGGAACGGTTTGCCTTCTACGACGCAGCGAAACGCGCCTTCGCCATCATCCGCACCGCCGACAGCGGCCCCTATGGCTGCTTCATCCTGAAGAAGGGTGTGGTCGACCTGCCGGAATTGTGACCGGATAGCCGCCTCGTTCGACGTCATCGCCTCGTTGGGGCTGGCCTGCGAGGAGTGACGAAGTCATCGACGAGCCGCCCGTTACCCGGCGCTGCCGAGGGCATGGGCAATATCGGCCGTTTGCGCATAAAGCCGCTTCCACAGGGGATAGGCCGTGGCATAGGCCGCCACATGGTTCGGCGTGACCATGCGCGCAACCGGATTCCAGCGCCCGATCTCTTCTGGCATCGCCGCACCCACGGCGACTGCGGCGAGGAAAGCGTCGCCATAGCTTGCCCCGATGGTCTTGTCGCAGACCAGTTGCCGCGCGCCCGTGAGGTCGGAGGTCGCCTGCATCCAGACCGCGTTCTTCGTCCCCCCGCCCACGGCCAGCACCCGTTCGGGCACGGCGCCGACCTCGGCATAGGTGTCGAAGACATGGGCGGTGCCCATCGCGATGCCTTCCAGAACTGCGCGGTAAAGGTCGGCGCGGTTGTGGGTCAGATCCAGCCCGAAGAATGCTCCCTTGGCTAGGGGATCGTGGATCGGCGTCCGTTCACCACTGAAATAGGGCAGGCAGATCAGCCCCTTGGCGCCCTTGGGGCTGGCCTCGGCCTCGGCCGCAAGCACCGCAAAATCGGCCTCGCGCGCCAGCTGGTCACGGAACCAGTGGGTCAGCGTGCCGCTGGTCGCCAGGCCCGCCATGCTGGCATGCAGCCCCGGAAAGAGCCACGGCGCATACCACAGCCGCGCATCGCGCACCGGGGCTGCCGTCACCTGGATGATGAAGATGGTCGAGCCATACATCAGCATCATCTCACCCGGGCCCTGGACTCCCACACTGACCGCTTCCGCTGCCGCGTCGATCGTGCCGCAGGTAACGGGGGTGCCTTCCGCCAACCCGGTTTCCGCTGCTGCGGCCGCCGTCACATGCCCCGCGATGTCGGTTGACCACATCAGGCGCGGCAGCCGGTCAAGCGGCAGGATGTCGGCAAGATCGGGCGTCCAGTCCAACCGGTTCACGTCATAGAGCGGCGAGAAATTGGCGGCGGTGTAATGGTCGATGGCGTAAGCCCCGGTCAGCTTCCAGGTCAGGTAGCTGGTCGAGGTCAGGACCTTCGCGGTCCGTGCGAACAGGTCTGGCTGCGTTTCCTTCAGCCACAGGATCTTTGGCCCCACCGATTGCGAGGTCAGCGCATTGCCGCAGGTCGCCAGGATCACATCCTCGCCGATCGCGGCATTCAGGCTTGCGATCTGCGCTGTCGCGCGGGTGTCGACGCCGTAAAGGACCCCGTTCATCAGCGGCGCGCCGGCGGCATCCACCGGCAGCATGCAGGGGCCAATCGCGCTGCAGGCCACGGCCTTGATCTGCCGAGGGTCGAGCCCCGACTGCGCCAAAAGCGCGCGGGTGACATGGACGAAGTCGCCCCACCAGTCCCCGTCTGCGCGGTGTTCAGCCCAGCCGGGGCGCGGGACCAGCATCTTGTGCGGGCGGCTGGCGGTAGCCGTGATGGTGCCATCCTCGGCCACCAGGACCCCCTTGGTTTCAAACGTGCCGATGTCGATGCCAAGCGTGTGGGTCATGGGTGGCGAACCAGGGGAAGGTCAGGGGTGACACGGTCGAGTGCCGCATCCAGCAACTGGGCCAAGGCGTCCAGATCGGCGGTGTCCACCACCTCCAGCGAGGAATGGGAATGGCGCATGGGGAAGCCCACATCGAGGCAGGCCACCCCTTCCGGCCCCACGAACTGGATATAGGAAAGGTCGGTCAGCGCTCCGGTATGGGCCGACCGTTGCAGCGGCAGGCCCGCGCCTGCTGCCGCCTCCTCCATCAGCCTGACCAGCGCCGGGTGCGGGATCACCCCGTTCAAAGTTCCCCTCCCGTGGAAGGAATAGAGGCTGAGTCCGGGGCCGCCGCCCAGGGTGACCTCGCCGCGACCGGCCATGTCGGGCGTGTCGCAGGCAAGAAGGAGGTCAATCTGCAGCGCGATATCCGGTTGCAGGGCGGTGGCGGCGGGCAGAACGCCGCGCAGGTTGTATTCCTCTTGCACCGACCAGACGAGGTGCAGCGTGGGCCCGGGTTTCCCCAGCCGCGCCGCAGCCAGCGCCAGCAGGACGGCGCAGCCGGCGCGGTCGTCGATCGAGGTGCCGGCCAGCCGCGTGCCCTGCAGCGGCAGGACGCGCGGCAGATAGGTCACGGGCGTCCCAATCTCGACCCCGGCCGCCCGAGCGGCCTCGGCGCTGGGAAAGCCTGCATCGACGTAAAGCTCGGCGTAAGGCAGGACCTTGTACTTCTCCTCTGGCCCCGTTGCATGGTGCGACTTGTTGGCGATGACACCGGGCAGATCGCCCTTTGGAGTCACAAGAACCACCGCCTGCGAGGGCAGGGCACGTTCGGGTACGCCGCCCAGACGCTCCAGCCGGATCAGGCCGCCCGCTTCGATTTTGCGGACGACAAAGCCCAGCTGGTCCATATGGGTGAACACCATGACCGACGGCAGGCCCGGATCGCCCGGGATCGTGCAGGTCAGGTTGCCCAGCCGGTCCGACCGGTGCCCCAGACCCATCCGGTCCAGATGCGCGGCGATGGCGCGGGCCACGCGCTCCTCATGGCCCGACAGACCGGGGATCAGCATCAGTTCGGTCAGAGTCTCGCGGATCATCGGCCCCTCGCAGTGACAAATTCCTTGGAAGGAATTTGCAATTTTCTTCGCAGAAAATTGCGCGGAGTTTTCGAAAACTCCGGGGTCGCTCGGGGAGTCATGCGTCCCCCCTGGCGGCTCGAACGCGGTCCATGAAATCCTTCGCGCGGTCGGGGTCCACCGGCGCCCAGGTGTCGCCACCGACCTTCAACGCCGAACCCACGATGCAGCCATCCGCGATGCGCAGCACCTCGGCCACCGTCGCATGTTTGACGCCGGTGTTGGCCAGAACAGGAACCGACGGCAAGACGCGTTTCACCGCTTCCAGATCCTCCATCCGCGCGGCCTCGCCCGTGATGGCACCGGAAACAAGGACCGCGTCTGGGATCGAGGAAAACACCGCTGACCGCGCCCGGTCGGGCAAGGGGCGGGGGTCAAGCGAGCCCGCAAACTCGGCCGAGACATTGTAAAGGGTGGCGACATCGGCCCCAAGCCGTGTACCATAGCGCCGCGCCGCGCCCGCATCAGGTGCCCAGAGGCCCATGTCGCTGGCATAGGTGCCAGTGAAGATCTCGCGCACGAAGGACGCGCCGGTCGCCGCAGCCAGCGCCATCGTCGCCATCGGGTCCCACAGCACGTTGACGCCGAAGGGCACGGTGATCCGGTCGCGCAGGCGCCCGATCACGTAGGCCATAGTGGCCGTGCTGGCTGGATCGACCTTCAGCTCATAGGGTCGGTCGTTCTCATTCCCGAACATCACTGCATCGACCCCGGCGGCCTGCAGCGCGGCAAGGTCCGCCGCCGCGCCTGCCAGGATCGCTTCGACCCCGCCCGCCCCGTCATGCAGCGGCGTGCCGGGTAGCGCCCCGAGATGGACCATCGCAATCACGGGCTTGCCCCGCCCGAAGACCTGCTGAAACCGTGTCATTTCGTCCTCCCCCAAGGATGAGGCTAGCGCGAAAGACAGTGGCGGGAAAGGGTGTGTCATACTAGCATGTCAGGCGATCACGGAGGCTCACATGCTGGCACGACGACACTGGGACAGGCGCGGGACGGGCGGGGTCAGCTTTACCGAACTCGGGTTTGGCGCTGCACCCTTGGGCAACCTCTTCAAGGCGATTTCCGAAGATGAGGCCCAAGCCGTGCTAGAGGCCGCCTGGGCGGCGGGCGTGCGCTATTACGACACGGCCCCGCTTTATGGCATGGGTCTGTCGGAAACCCGGATGAACCACTTCCTGCGCGGCAAACCGAGGGGCGAATATGTGCTGTCGACCAAGGTCGGGCGCCTTCTGTCCGCCGCTCCGCCTGGACAAGGCGACGGGGCGGGCAAGTGGCTTGACGTCCCCTCGCGCCGCGAAAGCTTTGACTACAGTCACGATGGCGTTCTGCGGTCGCTAGAGGCCAGTCTGGAGCGTCTGGGGCTGGATCGGGTCGATCTGCTTTACGTGCACGATCTGGACGTTTTCACCCATGGGTCCGAGGCCGCGAAACAGGCGCGGCTTGAGGAGTTCATGGCGGGCGGCTACCGCGCATTGTGCCGGTTGCGCGACGAAGGCGTGATCTCGGGCTTTGGCGCGGGCGTGAACGAATGGGAACCCTGCGACTGGCTGCTGGACCGGGGAGAATTTGACGTCTTCCTCCTGGCAGGGCGCTTTACCCTTCTAGAGCAGGGCGCGCTCGGGTTCATGGACAAGGCCGCCCAGCGGGGTGTGGGCGTCGTGATCGGGGGCCCCTACAACTCAGGGATCCTTGCCACCGGCCCGAGGCCCGGTGCGCACTACAACTATGCCCCGGCACCGCAAGATGTGCTGGACCGCGCGGCCCGGCTGCAGGCCCTTGGCGAGAGGTACGGGGTCCGCCTGGTGGACGCGGCCTTCCGCTTTCCCTTGCTTCATCCGGCAACGGTCAGTGTGATCCCCGGCGGGCAGGGGCGCTCGGAAATGGACAGCAATATCCGCGCCGCTGGGTCAGCGATTCCGCAGGCCCTCTGGCAGGCACTTGCAGATGCGGGGCTGATCCCGCGACGACTGGTGCCCCCAGCCTAAAGCCTGGCGCGTATCTGCACGTCGTCAACAGAGCTGCGCGCCTGGTTCGGCAGGCTAACGTGCAGCGCGGCCGCTGCCTGACCATAGGCGGCAGCTTTCGCCAAGGGCGCACCCCGCGCCCATTCGGTCGCCAACGCCCCAATAAAGGCATCACCTGCTCCGTGCGTCGAGACGACCTGAACCGGCTGAGCTGGATGGTGGCAGGTTTCCCCATCCTCTGCCAGAACCAGCCCCTCGCCCCCCAGCGTCACGATCACGGCTTTTGCACCCATCGTGCGCAAGTGGCGTGCAGCTTGGACAGAGTCCAGCGTGGTCTCATCCTGAGCAAGAAGGTCGGCCGCTTCTCCCCGATTCACGACCAGCAGGTCGACAAGGCCGAGCATCTCCCTTGGCAGCGCCCGGGCCGGAGCCGCGTTCAGAACGACGCGCACGCCGTCCGACCGGGCGCGGCGGCCCAGGAACAGGTTGGCCTCGTCCGGAATTTCGCTTTGAAGCAGCAGCAGATCGCAGCGTTTCGGGAACGCTACGGCGTCGGGCCGGAACAATTGGTTCGCCCCCGAAACGATCACCGCTCCATAGGACCCATCCGGCATAGAAATTGCTACGGACATGCCCGAGACGCCGGGATGGGTCTGAACCGCTGTTCGGCGAACTCCGGCAGCGTCCAGCGCTTCGCGCAGCACGATGGCAGCATCATCCGACCCGACGGCGGCGGCCATGTGCACTTCTGCCCCGGCCCGCGCCGCTGCGGCAGCCTGGTTACCGCCCTTGCCACCAAAGGCATAGCGAACACCGGTCCCGACAAGGGTCTGATCGGTGCGAGGAAGGCCGGGGGCATCGACGATCACGTCATGATGCAGGGAACCTGCACAAAGAAGAACGGGTCTGGACGTCATGGCAGGCAGGTGGAGGCAAAATTCCAGAGTGGCTGATGAAGGCGATGGTAGACCGTGGTATGCAATTTGCAAGCGATTAGGTTTACACTTGGTAGAGCCGCTGCGTGACCAGAAGTGTAACCGCGGCCGCATCCTGCCGGGTCTGCGCTTCCATCAGGGCGGGATCGGATGCCAGTTGGCCCGCCAGATCCAGGAACCGGTCGGTCAGGCGAACGTTGGCCCGCGCTTCGTTCACCGGATCCAGGCCGGAATGATCCGGGAACGTGTCGAAATAGATGATCCCGGAATAGCCCTGGCGGTGCAGTGCCACCAAAAGCTCGACCGTCTGCACGGGATGAACCGACCCGACCATCAGCCCGTCGTCGCGTTTGCCATAGCCGTCGTTCAAATGCAGGCCAAGAATGCGGCTTGTCCTTGCAGCCAGCATTGCGGCCTTTGCTGGCATCTCTCCGGCGAAAAGCATGTGGCAAAAGTCCAGCGTCACCCCCGTGTTCGGTCGCCCGATTTCACCAAGCGCCAGCAGCGTGGTCGCCATGTCGGGCATCAGCGCATGGGCACGCGGCTCGTTCGGTTTGTATTCGATGGCAATGTCGACCTCCGGGTTGTGGTCGGCGACCTCGGCGATGGCAGAGAGGGTGTCATCCCACATCCGGGCGTAATCGGCCTGAAAGCTGTAGTCGAACCCGTCCTGCCCCATCCAAAGCGTCATCTGCGCCCCCCCAATGGCTGCGCAGGCGTCTATGCCGCGCTTGGTCAGGTCGATGGCGGCGCGGCGGATGGCCGGATCAGGGTGGGTGAAGGCCCCAAGTTTGAAGCCGTCCTCGGTATAGTACCGCATCGCCAGGCCGTTCAGCACCAGCCCATGGTCAGCAAGCAGACCGGACAGCGTTGCCGGATCATGCGCAGCGAAATGGTCAGGGTAGTTCAGGTCCGCCGCCGACAGACCTCCGACCCGCCCAACGGCGTCCAGCATCTCGGCCACTGTGTCGCCCTTACGCTTGAATGCGTTCAGACGCGCGGCATAGCGCGGACGATTGGGGATCATGGCGTCTTGTCCGGGTTGAACAGGTCGGGGCGCTCACGCTCCAACGGTTCAAGATAGGTCAGCAGCTGGCGCAGATGGTGCTGCACTGCAGTCCGCGCCGTAATGGGCTCGCGCGCTTCCAGCGCAGCAAGAATTGCCTGATGTTCGGCCAAAGTCGCCTGCACTCGGCCCGGAACTGGCAGGATCAACTGGCGGGCGCGGTTGACGTGAAGCCAGGCCGTCTCGGCCACCTGGGCCAGTTTCGGAAAGCCGGTAAAGGACAGCAGCAGTTCATGCATCGCCGCGTCCGTGGCATAGAAGCCCGCCGTATCGCCATCGGCCACCAGCGCGGCCTGCACCGTCAGGTTTCGGCGCAGTAGCTGCAACTGGTCGTCGGTGATCCGTTCTGCCACCCGTTCGATCGCGGCCACCTCGATCGCCTCACGCAGGAAGGCCCCTTCGCGGATTTCCTGCATGGAAAACCGGGCAACGAAGGTCCCTGCCTGCGGCACCACATCGACCAGCCCCTCGGCCTGTAGCCGCGCTACGGCATCGGCCACCGGGCTGCGACTGACCCCAAGCGCGTCGCAGATATCGGGTTTGCGCAGGATTTCGCCAGGCTTGTAGGCCAGCGACAGGATCGCCACTCGCAGCGTCTGATAGACACGCTGGCCCAGCGATCCCGAATAGTCCGTCAGGGGCCGCAGCCGCTTGGCCGCCGATGGCTCTTGTTTGAGGGCTACTGCTGGTTGTAACATGCTAACATGTTAGGCGACTGGGGCGAAGTGTCAAGGAAGGGGCTACCATGGCGGAAGGGGTAATCCGGCTGCACGGGTCGGACAATGTGGTCGTGGCCCTAAAGGACCAACCGGCTGGCGTCCGGCCCCCAGGGATCACGGTGCCGCTGCCCGGGCCGGTGCCGCGCGGACACAAGATCGCGACCCGAGCGATTGCGAAGGGCGAAGAAGTCATCCGGTATGGTCAGATCATCGGCCAGGCGACCGAAGATATTCCTGCGGGCAGTCATGTCCACAGCCACAATCTGGGCATGGGACCACATTCAAGCGACTATTCCATTGGCGCAGAGTCCAACCCCCTGCCCCCTTTGGAACCCAGGACCTTTCTGGGCTACCACCGCCCCGATGGCACCGTCGGGACGCGCAATTATCTGGGTATCCTGACGTCGGTGAACTGTTCCGGGTCTGTGGCCCGCTTCATCGCCGAAGCGGCCGAGAAGGACCCCGTGCTGGCGGCAGCGAACATCGACGGGATCGTCCCCATCGTCCACCAGACCGGCTGCGGCATGTCTGGCACGAACGAGGGTTACCAGACCCTGATGCGGACGCTGAAGGGTTACGCGCGAAACCCGAACTTCGGCGGCATTCTCCTGGTGGGCCTGGGTTGCGAGGTGATGCAGGTGCCGGACCTTGTCGGTCAGGGTCGCCTGCGCCCAGACGGCAACTTTCGCTACCTGACCATCCAGGGCGAGGGCGGCACACGCGCCACCATCGACCGGGCGATCAAGGTCCTGCGTGAGATGGCCGAGGTGGCAGGCCAGGTGGAACGCGCCCCGGCACCAGTGTCAAAGCTGGTGATCGGCCTGCAATGCGGTGGCTCGGACGGATATTCGGGCATTACCGCGAACCCGGCCCTCGGTCACGCTTCTGACCTTCTGGTCCGGATGGGCGGCACCACGATCCTGTCCGAGACACCTGAAATCTATGGGGCCGAGCATCTCCTCACCCGCCGCGCCGTAAGCCGCGAAGTTGGCGAAACGCTTCTGGAGCGTATCCGGTGGTGGGAGGACTATACCGCCCGCAACGAGGGCGAGATGGACAACAACCCCTCGCCCGGGAACAAGCGGGGCGGGCTGACCACGATCCTGGAGAAATCGCTGGGGGCCGTCGCCAAGGGCGGCACTGCGCCCCTTTCCGGAGTCTACAAGTTCGCCGAACCCATCACCACGCCCGGTTTCGTCTACATGGACAGCCCCGGTTACGACCCTTGCAGCGTGACTGGCCAGATCGCCAGCGGGGCAACGCTGATCGTTTTCACGACCGGTAGAGGGTCGGTGTCCGGCTACAAGCCCTCGCCCTGCATCAAGCTGGCGACAAACTCCGAAATGTACGCCCGGATGAAGGAAGACATGGACATCAATTGCGGCGATATTCTTGACGGCGTTTCGATCGAGGCCAAGGGGCAAGAGATCCTGGACAAGATCATCGCTGTAGCAAGCGGGCAGCAGACCCTGTCAGAAGAACTGGGGTTCGGTGGGGCCGAATTCGTGCCCTGGCAAATCGGGGCGGTGATGTGAGACCCGACTACCGGTGGCCCGACCCGGACCGAGACTACACCAACGGTGCGTTCATTCCGGGTGGGTCGGACTATCCTGACCGATGGGCCGCGACTGCCGCAGGCTTCCGAAAGCTCTGGCGTGCGCAGGCTGAGTTAGACCTCGCGTATGGACCTGATCTTCGGCAACGGCTGGACCTGTTCCTGCCCGAGCGTCCGCCGCGGGGGGTCGTGGTCTTTGTGCATGGCGGGTACTGGCACCTGTTCTCGAAATCCTACTGGTCTCACCTTGCGGCGGGCCCCCTCGCGCAGGGATTTGCTGTGGCGATGCCGGGCTACACCCTGGCCCCCGCCGCCCGGATCGCCGAAATGACGGTCGAGATCGCCCGCGCCTGCTGGTTTGTGGGCACACGCGTGCCGGGGCCCATGGTGGTGACGGGCCATTCCGCAGGCGGGCACCTGGCGGCCCGGATGGGCTCAGCGAACGTCGCGGTCCCCGTGGCGCGGGTGGTTCCGATTTCTCCCCTGGCCGAGCTTGGTCCGCTGATGGCGACCGAGATGAACCAGACCCTGAAGATCGACGCCGAGGAGGCCGCCGCCGAAAGCCCGGCCCGTCACCCCCTGCGGGACGGGGTCACCGCCCATGTCTGGGTGGGGGCCGAGGAACGCCCGGCCTTCCTGTGGCAGGCGAGGGTCCTGTCAGAGGAATGGTCCTGCCCCTGGACCGCCGATCCGGGACGGCACCATTTCGACGTGGTCGAGGGGCTGGCGGACCCGGAGTCGGCCCTGTGCAAGGCGGTCATCGGGGGGCTGTAACCACGGGTGTCCACGCGTGGACAGGTTGGTGGGTCAAAGAGAAATCAATAGCTTGGTTGTGGACGTTAGGGTGGTGTTAACTTTTGGCGACGCAGGATTACCCTGTCGACAAGGAGGCCTTGCCACGTGCTGCCCGCCACTGAGTTCAACGACCTGTTCAACCTTGCTGACCCGATCATCCGACAGACACTGACCGCGATGCCATCAAGGCGGACCCGATCCGGGTGGATGCGGCGCATGGAGCTTCAGGCACTGAAGCAGTTCCTGTATGTCGCGGGCACAGCCATTGCCCGTGCCTGGAGGGCAAAGGTGCCGCAGGCCAAAAGCATGCGGCTGACATCGGTCTTCTGCCACCAGACCCCAATGGCAAGCTGGCAGATACCGGTCCCAGGGTATGGCTTTACGAGACATCTGAATGCCTGGTCGCCGCCACCCTGGACCTGCGAGCTTGCCGATCTTCTTGTGGTGATGGAGTTTGGCGGGCAAGGCCAATCGCTAGACCATCGGCAGGCCGGGCTTGTGCAAGGGAAGCAGGGAAAACATCCAGTCCTCCGCCTGCTACCCGGAGAATTCAGGCAGCACCATCTTCTGT
>JALOTD010000132.1 GCA_025458105.1 Tabrizicola sp.
GAAGGAGTTCACGGCGGCGTATTCGGCAAGGAACCGGTCCAACACCGCCCCCAGAAGCATGACGCCCGAGCCTTCGAATTCGTCTTCGTCGAAGATCAGCCGTACCTCGATTCCGCGGGCGGGGTGATAGCCGTCGTCAAATCGCAGGGTCCGCACGACAGGCCGGGTCTCGACAGCTTTCAGGCCGTCGATCTGGGTGTCGCTGATCGTGTCGGAGAGGCTGATGAACAGGCGCAGAATTTCGCGGAGGGGTGAGGCCCCCTTGCCGCCCCGGTCGTTCAGAAGGCCGTGGAACGACAGGGACAGAAAGCTGATCAGCCGCCAGTGAATGTCGCCGTTTCTGTTGGGCTGCCCGGTACGCGGTTCGAATTCCAGCGCCGAGTCACGCGGGGCGGTGGGGCCCGCGACGCAGGAGAAGGTGACGGTCTGGTCCTGGCTTAAGGCAAAGGCGTCGCGCGACTGGGCTATGGGCAGATATTCCGGCAAGTGCCGGTTCGAGCAGAGCGCTTTGATCTGCAGGCGCTGGGCAGGCTCGGTGCCCTCGGGTTCATAGAGCGAGACGAAGGTTTCAGTCCCGCGATAGCGAAAGCGCGAGGCACCATAGCGGGTTTCCTGGGGGGTCAGGCGGCGCGGCTTCTGGCGGAAGGTGTAGTAGAGTGTCTGGCGCGGGTCGATGCCATCGCCGGGAATGGCGTAAAGCGGCAGAACCTCGACCTTGGTCTGGTTGCGATAATGGGCGTAAACGCCCGTCAGGCGGTAGATTTCATAGTTCGTTGCGGGGCTTGCGTCCGGCGTGACCACGAATTCGGGACGCCGGGTGTCAAGTCGGACCTGGGCCGAGAATTCCTCGAACAGGTTGACGGCGGCAGCGCAGTGCAGGCGGACGTGGGCTGCATCAAGCCGTGCTGCCAGATTGGCGTTGGAACTGTCGAATTCCAGGATCAGCTGCACGCGGTTGGACTTAATCCGGCGCAGCGCCTGACGCAGGCCCGTCAGCCGGAAGCCCAGATAGCGGCGCGGAAACACAAACGCGTCGCGCAAGAGGGCAAAGCCCGCAAAGAGCGCTCCGGAATGCGGCAAAAGCGGCGGGGCATCATCGAAGCCGACCTGACGGATGGCGTCGGGGGAAAGGCGCAGGAAGGCCGGATCGCCGTGCTTGTCTTCATAGCGCAGGGAGGCGCGTACCAACCCGGCATGGATCTGTTCGTACAGCTGGACGGCCTCGGCCAACGGCGCGGTGAAGTGCAGCGGCAGGTCGTCCAGCGCAAGATCGGACAGGGCCAACTGACCGCCACCCTGCGCAACACCGACCCGGGTCAGTTCGATTTCAAGTCCGGCCTTTGTGCCTGTGGCGACATCCTGTCCAAGCGCCCCGAGCGTGGCCGGGGCGGCGTGATAGCGCAGGCGGGAAACCTCCACCGGCCAGAGCACCAAGCGTTCGGCCAGACGATACCGGCAGCTGACGCGTTTGTCGGCGTCGGCGAATTGGGCCTCGATGTATTCGCCGGGTTCGATGGTCAGCCCCTGCGTCATGTCGCGCGACCGGGTCGGGGGTGTGGCCTGAACCAGCATGGCGCTGGGAACCGGGCGCAGCATGTCGGGGAAGATCTGGTCCAGAAGTTCGCGCGTAAAGGTGCGGAACTCTTCATCCATCTTGACCCGGACCCGGGCGGCCAGAAAGGCAGAGCCTTCAAGAAGCCCCGCAATCGACGGATCGAGGTTTTCCTGCAGAAGACCGCCAAGGCGGTCGGCCAGACCCGGATACTCTGTGGCGAATTCGCCGGCGCGTTCCTTCAAGATCGCGAGTTCGCGGTTATAGGCGTCGCGGAAGGCCTTCTTCATGACGAAACCCGCAGGCTGCGCATGCGCAATTTGCCGGCGCCTAGATCGACCTCGGCCTCGAAATCGATGGGGACGTCAACGGGGTCCGCCATCAGTTCGGCCGTGACCGAGATTTCCAGTCGATGCTGCGTGCCGCCCGACCCATCCGCGACGCGCACTTCAAGTGTTTCGGGAACGATCCGCGGTTCATGGTTCAGCAGCGACCGGCGGATCGAGGCCACCACCTCGGCAGAGTTGAGTTCGCGGGCCGTCACGTCAGACAGGTCGCGAAACCCGTAGTTCAGGACCGAGCGTTCGACGTGCGGGGCATCCGACAGATCGATGATCGCGCCCAGCTGGATGGTGTTCATCAAGGCGCCGAGATCGGCCTGCACATGGCTTTTGAGCGTACTTTCGTCCACGCCTTCGCGGCGCATCTTGCTGCGGCTGGTGATCGCCGTTTCGCCCGTGTCGGTCGCGGCAAGGTCAACGCGGGCATCCCGTTCGCGGTGCGCCGTCCGGAAGATCTGAAGAAGCGATATACGCGATCTGTCGCCCTGGCGCATCTGGCGGCGGCTGGCCCTGGCAGGATCGTCTTGGTCGATGGCCATGCGCTGTGTCCGGTCCGAGGCGCTACGCCCGCGGCAACGCCAGACATGGCGAGGCGCCTGGGGCGCCCCGCCGTTTCCTTTGCGACGTGCGGATCAGACCGCCTCGTTCCGGCGGACGTCCCAGCCGGCAGTGCTTTCCGGACCGGCCGAGCCGTCCATTTCCTGACGGGTGTAGGTCACTTCGAACTTGGCGAAGTTGATCGAGATCGATTCCGTCACCCGCTCCAGCCCGTCGCGCGCGCCCGAGGTCTGGTAGGAGGAGATCAGGAGATCGGTCAGTTTCAGGCGGAAGTAGACGACCGGATTGTCACCACCGGCCTTCATCACGACCAGTTCCGCATTCGGGATGTGCTTGCCGCTGCAGACATGCTTGACCAAGTCATGGGTCGAGGCATCGACGAACTTGGTCACATTCAGGTCCTGGACCGAGACCTTGCCCGAACCGCCGCCCATGCCCTCGTGGGTGGTGCCGGACTGCGTTGCGCCCCAGCTCCAGCCGTGGACCTGGATCCAGTCTTCATAGCCGGCAATAGGCGATTCGCCCCGGATCGCATCGCCAAGCTTCAAGAGGATATTGTCAGCCATAGTCGTCACTCCTTTGAAAACCGCATACACTCAGCGGCCAAATTGCTGTCAAAAGTTACTTACCTTGCGGCAGTTTGGATACGAGGCTCATGCCGATATCCATCCCTTCCAGTTGGAAGTGAGGCTTGAGGAAGAACTTGCCCAAGTAATACCCCGGGTTCAACTCGTCCTCGATCACTTCGACCTTTGCCGCTGCAAGCGGCTTTTTGGCCTTTTCTTTTTCGTCCGCGCTTTCCGGGTTACCGGTGACGTACTTGTTGATCCATCCCTGAAGTTGTTGCTGCAGCTGATTCTTGTCGGGGCTTTCCCCGATCTTATCACGCACCATCACCTTGAGATAATGGGCGAATCTAGAAACGGCGAACATGTAGGGAATGCGCGAGGACATGTTGTCCGAGGCGGTTGCGGCATCATCCACATATTTCTTGGGCCGGTAGAGCGACTGGGCACCGATGAAGGCGGCCTTGTCGGTGTTCTGGCGGTGAATCAGGCCGATCAGGCCCGCTTTCGACAATTCGCCCTCACGCCGGTCGGTGATCGAGACTTCGGTCGGGCATTTCAGATCCTTGGACCCATCGCCGGTTTCAAAGACATGGGTCGGAAGGTTCTCCACCTCGCCACCCGCTTTCACGCCGCGGATGCGGACGGTCCAGCCATGTTCCTTGAAAGCGCGGTTGATGTTCGCCGCCATCGCATGGGCCGCGTTCATCCAGGCGTATTTGCTGCCATTGTGGCCGTCGGTTTCTTCCTCGAACTCGAATTCCTCGACCACCGAGTTGGATTTCTGGCCATAGGGTTCCCGCGCAAGGACGCGTGGCAGGGTCAGCGCCAGGAAACGTGAGTTCTGGCTGTCGCGCAGGCTGTTCCACTGGGCATAGTCGGGTGTGATGAAGATTTCCGACAGGTCGGGCGGCGTGCCGATTTCGTTCCAGCTGTCCAGCCCCAGAAGCGAGGGCGCCGCCGCCGCGATGAAGGGGCAGAGCGAGCTTTCGGCAATCTTGCTGATCGAGGTCAGAAGGTTCACGTCGGCGCTGGAATGGTCGAACTGGTAGTCGCCGATTAGCACGCCGTAGGGTTCGCCGCCCAGCGTGCCAAGGTTTTGTTCGTAGACCATGTCATGCAGCGGAGACTTGTCCCATTTGGCACCGGGATAGCGGCGCATCATCGCGGCAAGTTCGGATTTCGAAACGTTCAGGACCTTGACCCGCAAGGTCGCGTCGGTTTCCGACTGGTTCAGCGTGTAGGCCAGACCGCGCCAAGCCGATTCCAGTTTCTGGAATTCCTCATGGTGGAGGATTTCATTGACCTGGGCGCTGAGCTTCTGGTCGAGCTTTGCCAGCATCGCGTCGATCGTGTCGATCACATCGTCGGCGACAAGCGTCTGGTCGCCCATCGCCTCGCGCACCAGGGCGACGACGGCATTGTCCACCTCGCGCGCCGCGACTTCGGTGCGCGGCTTGATCGTCTGCTTCAGGATGTCCGAAAACTCGGACAGCTCATCCAGAGCCTGACCCTGCGCCGAAGCATCGCGTTGAGTTTCAGTCGCCATCATTACCCCCTGATTGCCGTCCCGTATCGCATCGGACCGGGCAGCGTTATTCGTCGTCCGTCTTGGCCCGTTCGGCCAGCGCGGCCATGAGTTCCGGGTCGGACAAGAGTTTCTTGATCTGTTCCTGTGCCTTGGGCTTCGCGCTCATGTAGCGCTGAAGGTTGGCCAGGTGCTGACGCGCCTCAAGAAGCTTCTTCAGCGCCGGAACCTGAGCCGCGATCCGCGCAGGCTCGAAATCGTCCATCGAGTTGAACTGCAACGCGACGCCCAATTTCTGGTCAGACCCTTCGTCAAGATGGTTGGTGGTGGTGAAGGTCACCCCCGGTTGGGTCGCCTGCATATAGGCGTCAAGCGTATCTTTCGTGACATCGGTGAAGGTTCGCTCTTCCACAGCGGGCTTTTCGACGCCCGGGTTGTTGCCGGACAGATCGGACAGGACGCCCATCACGAAGGGCAGTTCGACCATCCGTTCGCTGTCGTACGGGTCCTGATAGGAAATCTGAACCCGCGGGGGACGGTTGCGTTTGATGAAACCGGAACCTGAGTTCGAAGCCATGTCGTCCCTCCAGATGAATGCGCGACAGTGAATAGTGTTTATGGTTGTAAGTCAACGTGTTCGCAGGGATTCCCGACCCTATTGTTTGCGCGGAATCAGCTCGTCGACCAAGGCCTGGAAATCCTTGTCCATGTAGCTGCGGGCGCGCTGCAACAGAAGCGGGACGGGGCTGCTTTTCTCACGCGCACGGAAATAGTCCTCGACCGAGCGGATGACTGCAGTCGCCTCGGCCGTACTGGTGACGGGCGGCGGAGGAGAGATCGGCTGCACCTCTGGCACGGTAACGGGAAGATTGTCGTCGCTGAGGCTTTTCAGGCGCTGTGCCGGAAGGGCAAAGCCGGTCTGGGGGCCGAAGGCGACGATCGCCTTGGCGCAATCGTCGGGCAGCAGGGCCTCCAGCGCCTTGACCAGCGGTTGGCCGATCAGTTGCCGAGCCTGACGGACCAGAAGCAGGGCCGCCGATGAGGGCTCATGCGTCTGGAAATAGGTCTCGCAGGCGATCAGGGCCTGCCGTGCCTCGGCGTGGTTGGCGAAGGCCACGCGGACCGGGACCGCAGCGGGTGCGGGCGTGTCGGCGGCCGGAGCTGGAGCGGTGACGGGTGCTGCTGGGGCCTCTGTCCCGCGAAGATCGGGCCGGGCGTTGCCGATTTCGCCAAGCATTTCCCCCAGGACCTTCAGCACGGGCTCGAAGGGCGCCGCAAAGGGGGTCGAGGGATGGCTGCGGCAACTGGAGGAAATGCGCACCAGCGCCTCGGTGATTCGAGAGAGGGCGGCGTGGACGGCATCCACCCGATCGCGTTGCGCGGGC
>JALOTD010000133.1 GCA_025458105.1 Tabrizicola sp.
CACCACGACATATTCCGGGTAGGTCATCCCTTTCATCCCGAAACCGCCGCCGACATCGGGGTTCGTCACGCGAATTCGGTCACGCTGCAGGCCCAGCATCCGGCTGAGTTCGTTGCGCTGCACCCAGACGCCCTGGCCGTTCACGCAGAAATGCAGGCGTTCCCCATCCCATTCGGCGAAACAGGCGCGCGGCTCCATCGGGGCTGCGGTCACGCGGTTGTGGACGACCTCCAGCGCGATCCGATGGGCCGAGCCCGCCAGCGCCACGTCAGTTCCCGCCTCATCGCCGAACAGAAAGTCGAAGGCCCGGTTCGCGGGGGCCTCCTGATGGATCACCGGTTCTTCACAAACCAATTGAAGTGCCGGGTCGAGTGGCTTGATATCGAAGGAAATAACTTCACTCGGGCCAGCACCGGCCGCTCCGGCCCCGCACCCTTGCCGCCATCCCGGGTGTCGATCCGCTCGCCTTTCATGCCAAGCTTCACGCCGCGCGCCAAAAGGTCATCCGCTGTCAGGACCAGATGCACGCCAGGCATCCCCCGCGCCTCGGTCACATCCAGCGCGACGATCTCGCCATGCGCATAATCCGACCGCAGGAACACCGCCCACAGCGCCCCCACAGGCACGATGTCAGACACATAGCGCCCTTCACCCTTGAGGAACCGCACATCCTCCCGCCGCTTCAAGGGCTGCGAAAGACCGAATTTCAGCTGTTCCATGGACGCACCTCCGGCTGCGAAAGCTAAACGCCCGGCGGGGAATGTCCAGCCGGGCGTCGGAAGGTGCAGCGAAATCAGAGCTTGAGGCTAAGCACCGTCGCCATCTGCAGCTCACCAAAGCCGTTGAAGCGGGTGTTGGTGACCGTCGAATAGGACCCCATCCCCTGCCAGACGACAAAATCGCCCTCGGTCAGGTCCGACGGCAGAGGAAGCTCACCCGGCAGCCGGTCAACCGAATCGCAGGTCGGGCCAAAGACGATGCGCGGCACGGCCTCACCCTTGCGCTTCTCGCCCTCGGGGGTCAGCACTTCGATTCGGTCGATCACGCCGATCATCGGCAGTTCGGTGAGCGAGCCATAGACCCCGTCGTTCAGGAAGACATGGGCATCATCGCGCAGCGCCTTGACCCGCGCGGCCAGCGCGAAGGCATCGCCGCACAGCGCCCGGCCGGGTTCGCAGACCAAAAGCGGACGGTCGGCGCCAAAGGCCTCGGTCGCAACGCGGTCAATCAGCTGGAACGTCGCCTCCAGCTGCGGCACCACGGCCTGCAGCCGGTGGTTCGGGAACCCGCCGCCCACGTTCAGCCGCGCGATGGTCACGCCCGCCGCCCGCGCGATGTTGGCACCTTCACGGATATAGGCCTCCCAGGCGTGCGGATCGGTGCATTGCGTGCCAGGATGGAAGGTCAGCGAAGGCACAAAGCCCGCCTCTGCCACCTCTTTCAGCAGCTCCACGGCCAGTTCGACCGTCGCGCCGAACTTGGCGCCAAAGTTGTAGGCGGCCCCCGCCACCGGCAGCTTGTAGCGCACCGAAATCTCGGTGCCTTCCGCCGCGACCAGTTCGATCAGCTTGGCCAGTTCCGATTTCGAATCAACGCTGTAGGACTTCACCCCACGTTCGACCGCATAGGCGATCTCGGTCCGCGACCGCACCGGATTGTTGTAGTGAATGGCCGCATCGGGGGCCAGGCGACGGATCAGGTCGATCTCGAAAGGGCTCGCGCAGTCATAGCCACGGATCCCGGCCGCGGCGAGGTTTTCGACCATCGCCTCGCCCGGGTTCGACTTGACCGCATAGGTCACCATGCCCGGAAAGCCATCAATGAAGCGGCGCGCCGCGGCCTGTGCGGCCGAGGGCGCGAAGAACAGCACCGGGTTTTCCGGCTGCTGGTTGCGCAGGTATTCAGTCGGGTTGGTCCAGATCGTTTTGGAGAGTCCCATCGGCGTATTTCCCTTTGCCAACAAGACGCTTCGCCCTTTCCCGCAGCAGCGATGGGACCGGGCACCAGCGTGGTTTCAAGTGAACCAGGCCAGGTGCGTATGAGCCGCCCTTTTCCTGCAAACGAGGATGCCGCATATGGGTTACATTCTCACCGAACAAAACTGTATAAATGCGGCGTAGCGTCGTTATAATGACGAAAACCTTCGGCGGAATGTATGGACGAACTTGATCGCAACATCCTTGGGCTGCTTGGCGCCGATGCGCGGATGTCGGTGGCCACCTTGTCGCGGCGGCTGAAGGTCGCGCGGTCCACCATCCAGGCGCGGCTGGAGCGGCTGGAAACCAGCGGGGTGATCGCGGGCTATACGCTGAAACTGGGCGAAGGTGCGCGCGAAAGTCGCCTGCGCGCCTCTGTCCTTCTGACGATCGAGCCGCGCGCCCAGGCCCCCGTCCTGACCCGCCTGAAGTCAATCTCGGAAATCGAGCGGGTGTTCACCACCTCGGGCCGGTTCGACTTTCTGGTGCAGGTCGCCTGCCCGAACACCCAGGTCCTGGACCAGGTGCTGGACCAGATCGGTGCGATGGCCGGGGTCCGGTCGTCGGAATCTCTGATCCACCTCTCGACCAAGATCGACCGCGCGGTCTAGCGCTGCTTGCGCCGCGCCTACCCAAACACCGCAAACCCAACCACCTCTGCCGCAAAGACCACAGTGGCGTGGCCTGTCTGACGAGGCCTCAAGCCACTGGATCGCACGGGCAACCACCATCGCTCCTAGGATTGCCACGGCAACCATGCACCCAGGGGGCCCATCATCCCCGCGCCCCCGGCAGAACCCGCGCGATAAGCTCGCGAACCATGGCCTTGCGTTCTGCCTCAGTCAGGTTCTCCATCATCCGCAGGCGCTGCCCCGCCGCAAGATCGGCAATACCATGGCTCATCGCCCAGAGTGCCGCGACATCTGCGGTCGATCCCCCCAGTTCTTCAACCAGCCAAACCAGATGGCAATAGGCCGTATCCCCGGCGGCCATGAGATCAGCATCGCCGAAATCCGGCTTTTTTGACGAAAAGATCAGTCGGAACAGCGTTGGACGGGCAAGGGCGAAGGTCAGATACCCCTCTCCGGCCCGGATCGCCCGGTCCCGCGCGTCCAGAGCCCCCTCTTCGCTTGCGTCCAGCGTTGCCTGAAACCGCCGGAACCCTTCCGCCGAGAGGGCTGTCAGCAGGCCTTTCACATCGCCGAAATGGTGCGCGGGCGCGGCATGGCTGACCCCGGCCCGCTTGGCCACGGACCGCAGCGAGAATCCCTCTACCCCCTTTTCGGCCAACTCCGACTCGGCCGCAGCCAGAAGCGCCGCTCGCAGGTCGCCGTGGTGATAGGGTTTCTCTGCCATGTCCAAGGCTTAGCCGTCCATCTTTCCAGCGTAAAGATTTTTCTTGACGCGGCAGCTGATCGCCGCATAATCCTGACAGTGTAAAGATATGAGGCGACGATGTCCCCCGACCAACTGTTCCAGCTTGCCAATCCCCTTGCCCTGCTGGGCTGGCTGGCGCTTGTGGCCGCCCCCCTGGCACCGCGGGCGGCCCAGACCGTTTCGGCCGCGGCAATCCCGCTGCTTCTGTCGCTGGCCTATGCCGGACTGATCCTGGCCTTCTGGTCGGAGGCGCCAGGTGGTTTCGGCTCATTGACCGAGGTGCAGGCCCTCTTCACCCACCCGCACATCGCGCTGGCCGGGTGGCTGCATTACCTGGCCTTCGACCTGTTCCTGGGCGCCTGGGAGGTCCGCACCGCCCGGGCCGAGGGCATCCCGCACTGGGCGGTGATCCCCTGCCTGGTGCTGACCTTCCTCTTCGGTCCCGCGGGCCTTCTGGCCTTTGCGATCCTGCGTTTCACTCTTGTCCGAAAGGTCCTGCCATGACTGCCGTTCTTGCTGCCCCCCGTTTTGCGGTACTGTCGGGCGCCCACCCGCAGCTGACCCGCCTGACGCTGTTCATAGCCCTTGCGGCTTTGCCCCTGATGGTCGCCTACGGGCTGGACGACCGGGTGTTCCAGGGCGACAATGTCTGGCTCAAGCCATTGAAATTCCATCTGGCCTTGGCCGTCTATACCGGAACGTTGGCCCTTTTCACGATGCTTCTGCCCGAAGGCACCTTCGCCTCCCGCCGCTGGCGGATCTACATCGGCATCGTCACGGCCTGCATCGTGGCCGAGCTTCTGTGGATCGGCGGGGCAGCGACGCTTGGCACGGCATCGCACTTCAACGTCGAGGGCGTCTGGAGCCTGATCTACGGCCTGATGGGCGCGGCGGCGGTGACGCTGACCTCGTTGTCCTTGGCGATGGGCGTGGTGTTCTGGCGGCACCGGGCAGACCCGCTGATGCTGGCCGTGGCACTGGGGCTGGTGCTGACCTTTGTGCTGACAGTGCCAGTCGCGGGCACCATGTCCTCCCTGCCCGGCCATCTGGTCGGCACGCCCGTTACCGGGGCGCGGTTTCCCCTTATGGGCTGGTCGATGGAGGTCGGCGATCTGCGCCTGCCACATTTCCTGGCCACCCACGCGATGCACGCCGTCCCCCTTGCCGGCCTCACCGGCAGCCGGACCGCCGTCTGGGCCACGGCAGCGGGGTTCACCGCGCTCACCCTCTGGTGCTTTGCCCGCGCTCTCATGGGCCTGCCGCCCTTCTGACGCTTCCCCTTCCGCGCGGGTCACGCTAATACCCGCGCGGACAAGGGGAAACGCGCATGCCGATGGAAAAGACCTTCAACGCGACTGAGGCCGAGGCCCGCATCTCGAAGCTCTGGCTGGACGCCAAGGCCTTCAAGGCGGGCGCCAATGCCAAGCCCGGGCGCCCGGCCTTTTCCGTCATGATCCCGCCGCCGAACGTCACCGGCTCCCTCCACATGGGCCACGCGTTCAATAACACGCTGCAGGACATCCTGACGCGCTGGCACCGGATGCAGGGCGACGACACTTTGTGGCAGCCGGGGACGGACCACGCCGGGATCGCCACCCAGATGGTGACCGAACGCGAGATGGCGCTGCATCAGGAACCCGACCGCCGCACCATGGGGCGCGAGAAGTTCCTGGCCCGCGTCTGGCAGCAGAAACAGAAGTCGCGCGGGACGATCATCGGGCAGTTGCAGCGCCTCGGCGCCTCTTGCGACTGGGACCGCGAGGCCTTCACCATGTCGGGGGCTCCGGGCGCTCCGGCGGGCGAGGACGGCAACTTCCACGATGCCGTCATCAAGGTCTTCGTCGACATGTACAACAAGGGCCTCATCTACCGCGGCAAGCGGCTGGTGAACTGGGACCCGCATTTCGAGACCGCGATTTCCGACCTTGAAGTCGAGAATACCGAAGTCCCCGGCCACATGTGGCACGTCAAATACCCGCTCGCGGGCGGGGAGACCTATGAGTATGTCGAGAAGGACGCGGACGGCAATGTGACCTTCCGCGAGGTGCGGGACTATATCAGCATCGCCACCACTCGGCCCGAAACCATGCTGGGCGACGGGGCAGTTGCTGTTCATCCATCGGATGAACGTTACGCGCCAATCGTTGGGAAACTTTGTGAAATTCCGGTGGGGCCGAAGGAACACCGCCGCCTGATCCCGATCATCACCGACGAATATCCGGACCCCACTTTCGGCAGTGGCGCCGTCAAGATCACCGGCGCGCATGACTTCAACGACTATGCCGTCGCCAAGCGCGGCGATATCCCGTGCTACCGCCTTTTGGACACCCGCGCCCAGATGCGGGCGGACGGCGCGCCCTACGCCGAGGCGGCAGAGATCGCCGGTCGCATGTCCCGCGCCTGGCTGGTCGCCAAAGGCTACGCCACCCCCGGCATCGCCGAGCAGCCCTTCACGCTGTCCGAATCCGAGATCGACGCCCTGAACCTCGTCCCCGATGAGTTGCGCGGTCTGGACCGGTATGAGGCCCGCAAGCGCGTGGTCGAGGCGATCACCGCCGAGGGGCTGGCGGTCACATACCTCAAGAAATCCGTCGACAAGGAAACCGGGGCCGAGCACCTGGAACGCGTGCCCTACGTCGAGTCGAAGCCGATCATGCAGCCCTTCGGCGACCGCTCGAAAGTGGTGATCGAGCCGATGCTGACCGACCAGTGGTTCGTCGACACCGCCAAGATCCGAAGATCATCCCACCGAGCGGGGAGAAGACCTATTACCACTGGCTAGAGAACATCGAACCCTGGTGCATCAGCCGCCAGCTGTGGTGGGGGCACCAGATTCCGGTGTGGTATGGGCCGATCATTGGCAAGAATGCGGAGGGCTTTGAAGGCTCCGCTGTTCCATTCTGCGCAAACAATGAAGCGGAAGCTCTCCAAAAAGCTCAGGAGTTCTATGCTTCTGGGCTCCCTGACTACAAAGTGACTGTTTCAGCATTTACGCCGGATGCGAGCTCTCAGGATCGAAGCGCTTCGTTGGAGAAGGAGAACGCTGAGCGCGCAAAGCGCGGCAGCCCGAAGGTGTATCCCCAAGAGTCAATCGCCCCGCGTGAAGCTTGGAAGATGCAAGGCGGACCGAGTGACGAAGGGCGCTACATCAATCTAGAAATTGCCCGCGATCCCGACGTCCTCGACACCTGGTTCTCCTCCGGCCTCTGGCCCATCGGGACGCTCGGCTGGCCGGAGCCCACGCCGGAGCTGCAGAAATACTTCCCGACCTCGGTCCTGGTGACCGGGCAGGACATCCTGTTCTTCTGGGTCGCCCGGATGATGATGATGCAGCTTGCCGTGGTGAACGACATTCCGTTCCACACGGTCTACCTGCACGGCCTTGTCCGCGACGCCAAGGGCAAGAAGATGTCGAAGTCCTTGGGCAACGTCATC
>JALOTD010000134.1 GCA_025458105.1 Tabrizicola sp.
GGCTCATAACCTGAAGGCCGCAGGTTCAAATCCTGCCCCCGCAACCAAAATCTTGTTAGATAACAAAGACTTGGAATCCGACAAAAACACTTGTGTATAGGCACTCGCGTTTTACCTCAACGCCACCTCAACGTTTGACGAGTCCCCCTGTAACCCAGGGGGCTTTTTGCATTTGGGGGGGCACGAACCACCGGCATCGCCGAAACTCGCAGTCCTTTAGACCTGTTGATGTTATCCTGCCGCAGATCATGGCGACGCGGCATTGCGCTGTCGCAACCTAACCAGCGTCTTGCCGTTTTGACAATTCGCGGTAAAGCGCCTCTCGGGTGACGCCCAATGTCTCTGCGAGGTTGGACCATTGGCCCTTGGGCGGCAGGGCTTTGGCTCCTGCCAGCCAAGCCTCCAGCCGTTCCTCGACCGTGCGCATTGAACGGATGGCCGCGTTCAAACGTGACCCTTGCAAGCCATGCGCCAATCGCGCTGCCCAAGCCTTTGCCAAATCAGGGCTAGCATCCAGCCGTGCATGAAACGTGGCCAAGGCAATCGACCGGACTTGTGCAGGGCAAGCTGCGGTTCCGTCGCAGTGATAGGCATCTGAATAGGCGGATGCCTCGGCCAGAACGGCCCCGGGTCCTGCGCGGTAAAGCAGAATGCGCAAACCCGATTCGGTGTGGCGGATCAGATCAACCTGGCCTTCGGTGACGAGAAACATCGAACGCACTGGTGCGCCCGTCAGAAATAGCGACTCATCCCGGGCCAAAGTCCGAGGAAAGCCGCCGTCGAAAAGGGGAAAAAGATCATCTGACATGATCACGATCATACGCGCCTCTGGTGCGATCTGTCATGGGTTTCCGAAACGACGAAGCGGAGCGTGTGTGATGGCGAAAGTGCAGATACTGAACGGCAAGGGGCGCAAGGCGGCGTCTGCACTGGTGGTGGTTGCGATATTGGCAGGAGCTGCGATCTATCGGCGCGGCCCCGCCATGGCGCAAATGATGGGGCATATGCACGGCGGTCAGCATGGGCACGGCATGGACGGCACTGGCCATGACGAGGTCAACATGCCCGGTTTGCGGGGCGAGAACGCCAGCCCTGAAGAAAGTGCTGAACTTGCAGTGATGTTCCGCGGCTTTGAAACCTTCACTCGCGAAGTGACCAATCTGCCAGACGGCATCCGTACCGTCACAAGGTCTTCCGACCCCGAGGTGATGGCCAATCTGGTAAGCCACGTGACCGGCATGATCAGCCGGGTTGAAAACCTGGATGACCCGAAAATCATCATCCAAAGCCCGACGCTGGGCATCTTCTTTCAGCGCGGCGACAAGATAGTCTCGGAAATCGACGTCACCGACGAAGGCATCGTGGTGGTTCAGACCTCGACCGATCCCGAAGTGGTAACCGCCTTGCAAGTCCATGCCGCCGAGGTCTCGGACATGGCTGCGCGCGGCATGCAGGCGGTGCATGAGAAGATGATGAATCAAGGCGGTTGACGGTCTTAGGGCCTCGCGGCCTGCCGCCAGAGCTGCCAAAGCTCATATTCAGTCAATCAGAACACCAGAACCTTGTCTGCGGCCAGTGTCGCCTCGGCAAGTTCATCCATGGTGGACCGCGCGGCCCCTTCCATCATGTCCGTGATCGTCAACCCGCGTGCATCCATGCAGGTGCCGCACATCAGCACCCGGCCCTTCGCCGACAGAACTCGGCCCAGCATCCGCTCAAGATTGTAATAGCCTTCCGGCGTCTTCTGCGCCGCCTTGGCGCAGAGCACAGCGTCGGCCATCAGGAACACGGTGACCTCACCTTCGGGATCATGCTTGGCCAGCGCGTGCGCCATGCGCAGGCCGTTGAAGCTGCGTTCAGTGCCATAGGGCGGATCGTTCAGGATCAGCAGGTGTTTCATGCGGTGGCTCCTTGGGGTGCGGGGTTCAGGCGCGGGTGAGTTTCTTCGCCGAAGGCGAACAGCACCGCGCCCGAGGCGAACATCGACAGGGCAACGAACCAGAATGCGGCCTCGACTGCGCCGGTCAGATAGGCGACCAGCCCAAGGCCAAGCGCGCCGATGCCATAGCCAAGATCGCGCCAGAAACGGTAGATGCCGATGGCCGAGCCGCGCCATGCGGGCGGCGTGATGTCGGCGACACTGGCTCCGAGGTTCGGGTAAAGCAGTGCCATGCCGAAACCGGCAATCCCTGCCGACAGCGCCCACCATGCAGCGCCATTGCCCAACACCACCAGCAGCACGCCCGCGCCACTAATCCACATGCCGAGCACGTTTGGCCAGAATCGGCCGACATGATCCGACAGGCGGCCAGTGAACAGTTGCGACCCGCCCCAGACAAAGCCGTAGGCGCCGACGATCCAGCCCATCTCGGTCAGGCTGGCCCCTTTGCCGACCAGGAACACCGGGAAGATCACCCAGACCAGAGCATCTACGAACTTCTCGACCAACCCCGCTTGCGACAGTGCGGCCAGCCGCTTGTCGCGCCAGCTCATCAGGATAAAGACCTCGGCCGTGGTTGGGTGTTCCGGCACGCCATGTGGATAGCGCGGCGGGAACTTCGGCGCGCTGATCTTGTGGGCAGCCGTTTCGGCCTTGGCCCATGGCAGCGTGTCCTTGACCCAGACCACGGTCAGCACCAGGGCAACACCGATCACCGTCAGGCCGAATACCAACAGGCCCAGCCGGGCACCCAATGCCTCGGCCACATAGGCTGTGACCACGCCCGCCAGTGCCACGCCGACATAGCCGGAAAACTCGTTCAGCCCCATCGTCAACCCGCGCTGGTCGGCGCGGGTTATGTCCAGCTTTGAGGTCTGCGTCATCGACCAGCACAGACCCTGATTGACGCCCAGCAGCACTGTTGCCGCAACGATCCAGCCCCAGTTCGGCGCGGCCCAGATCATCACCGGAATGGGCAGCGCGATGATCCATCCCCACAGCAGCACCTTTTGCCGCCCGATCCGTTCCGACAGCCGACCTGCCACGAAGTTCATAACCGCCTTGACCACGCCGAAAGCCACGACAAATGCCGTCAGCAACAGGAACGACCCGCGCGCCACGCCGAATTCGGTTTCCGCTAGCGCCGGGATCACAGTGCGCATCATGCCGATGGCAAAGCCGACCAGCAGCACCTGGATCAGCTGATGGGTGAACTGCGCCCGGTTCTCGCGAATGCCAAGGGGAAAGGCGGTCATCGCTTGTCCTCCGGGCGGCTGTCCAGTGCCCCGCCGCTCGCCGGGCCGCGCAATGGTTGAACCAGCATCCGGTCAAGCCAGAGGTCACGCGGTGTGCGGAACTGCTCGATCCCGATGGTCATGCCCTCGTGCCCAGCCTTCGGTTGCGCCCGATAGGTGCCCAGCAAGTGGTCCCACCACGGCAGGTTGAAGCCGAAATTGCTGTTCGTCTCGGCCGGGAGCACCGAATGATGCACGCGGTGCATGTCGGGCGTGACCATCACCCACCGCAGCACTCTGTCCACGCCCTTGGGCAGGCGGATGTTGGCATGATTGAACAGGGCGGTCGCGTTCAGCAGCACCTCGAACAGCAAAACCGCCACTGCGGGTGCGCCAAGGGCCGCAACAACTGCCAGCTTGATCACCATCGACAGCACGATCTCCACCGGGTGGAACCGCAGGCCGGTGGTCACGTCAAACTCCAGATCGGCATGGTGCATCCGGTGCAGCCGCCACAGGCCTGGCACGGCGTGGAACAGCACATGCTGCAGGTAGATCGCCAGATCCAGCAGCAGGATCGACAGCAGGACGGCCAGCCACAGCGGCAGGTTCAGCGCATTGAACAGACCCCAGCCACGCTCTTCAGCCATCAGCGCAAGACCGACGGCGAGGATCGGAAAAGTCAGGCGCAGGATGACGGTATCCACCACGACCAGCGCGAGGTTGTTGGTCCAGCGGAGGACGCGCGGAATATCCTGCCGCCTGCGCGGTGCCGCCAGCTCCCATCCCGCCATCGCCACCAGCACGCCAAGAAACACGGCCAGGCGAAGCATGGGTTCGTTGGCAAGGATCGGCTCGGTCATCGGGCGCCTTTTTTTTGGATCTGGGCCTTCGGGCTTGCGGGGACTGTGGGAATCGCTAATATTCAAGCTATCGCTTGAATGATGTAATATCGGGAGCCTCCCCATGTCAATCAGCCCCAAGGCCGCACTGCTGGAGGAATACGCGCTCGTCGCCCGCGCGCTGTCTGCGCCTGCCCGGCTGACTTTGCTGGAACAGATCGCGCAGGGGGAGCGTGGGGTGGAGGCTTTGGCCGACAAGACCGGCCTCACCATCGCCAATACCTCGCAGCATCTGCAGGCGCTGCGCCGCGCCGGTCTGGTCACCAGTCGCCGTGCGGGAAAGTCCGTGATCTACCGGCTGAGCGATGCAAGGACGCTTGCCCTGATGGACCTGATCCGCGTGGTGGCAGAACGCAATCTCGCGCAGGTCGAGCGCATTCTGCGCGGCCTGTCTGATGGCGCTGATGCCCCCGAACCCGTCAGCCGTGAAGAACTGGCCCTGCGGATGGCCGAAGGCTCGGTCACGATCCTCGACGTCCGTCCGGCAGATGAGTTCGCCATGGGGCACATCCCCGGCGCGCGGAATGTCGCGCTGGCTGATCTTGAGGGCATCGCTGCAACGCTCGACCCCGGCACCGAGATTGTCGCCTATTGCCGCGGTCCGTACTGTGTCTATGCACATCAGGCTATCACGGCACTGCGCAAGCGGGGGCTGAATGCGCGTCGGCTGGAGGGTGGACTACCGGAGTGGCGCGAGGATGGCCGACTGGTGACCGCGTGATAATCGAGAAGCACCCGCAGGGTCGTGTCGTCTTCCGCGAGGATACTCCCGGACCGATCCTCATTGGCAAGCCCGCGCCTGGTCGCGCAGGACGGCATAATTGCTGAGCATCCAGACGACTCTTGCGCTTTCCAGAAACGCGCCCGTGTTCACCAGCGCCATTGGCGACTTGCGGGATTTTGCTCTGGCTATTGCCTGTTTCGTTCTGCTGGTGGCAACAAAAGCACCATCTTGGCTGATTGTCTTCTTGGCTGCGGTCGGGGGTGTTGGCATGGCGCTGATCGCGTAACTGGCTGCTCAAGGAGCGGCGGCGACGAACCTAATCCGGAGGGTACTGTGGGCAGTCTTCCCTGACTCTGCCCAGTCTTTGATTGCCATGGGGCGGATCGTTCAAGGTCAGCAGTTCGTGCCAGGCGGAGGATACATCCGGGCGCCGGGTTCATTCGTGGGCGCCAATAGTCATCGGCTAACTCGCGCAGGCCAGGGCTCAACGCCCAGAGGTTGCACCGGGTCTTTGCAGAAAGCGAGACAGGGAGCTATGAAACCTTGATCATAAGCATGGCAGCGTTCTTCCTGCCCTGTCACACCTTGTGGCGGAGTCTTGCAGCCACCGCTGTGATCATGACCCAAACGGCAAGTCGCAGCCCCATCGCACCCATTGTGCGGGCCTCATAATCGACGCCCGTCGAGATGTGCCAAAGAAAGGCAGCGAAGACGGCGGCTGTCGCCAGCGCGATGGCAATCGCAAGACCTGTTGCCCAGCCGGTCTGGTACCATAGGCCCAATCCAGCGGCGACATAGGCAAACCCTGCCAGGAAGTTGAACCACAGAACAAACGGGACGACAGCGCCCATGTCGGCGCCGCCGAAGAGCGCGCGCCCGCCCGAGACCAGGGTCAAGAGACCGAAGGCGATTGCGAGGATGGCTACGATAGTCAGGGAACGGATGCGGGTGGGCATGGCCTTCTCCTTTGTTCAGGCGTCCACGAGGCGACCATCGCGCAGGTGGATCAGGCGGTCGAAGCGGTCGAAGATCTTTTCGTCATGGGTTACGG
>JALOTD010000039.1 GCA_025458105.1 Tabrizicola sp.
CTGCGAAAGCTTCCCCGCCCGCGCTGCCACCACGTCGGCAAAGCGGTCATCCGGCACCGCCTCCCAGATCATCCCCCAGGCCTCGGCTTGCCGCGCGCTAACGGGCTCGGCCAACAGCGCCGCCCCCATCGCCCGCTGCAACCCCACCCGGCGCGGCAGGAACGAGGTACCGCCCGCATCCGGGATCAGTCCGATCCGGGCGAAGGCCTGAATGAACGCGGCACTCTCTGCCGCAATCACTAGATCGCAGGCCAGCGCCAGATTGGCCCCCGCCCCCGCCGCGACGCCGTTCACCGCCGCGATGACCGGAACCGGAGCCTCGGTGATCGCGCGGATCATCGGCACATATTCCCCGTTCAGCGTGGCCTCGAACCCGGCTTCGTCTAATCCCTGTGCGTCGGAAAGGTCCTGGCCCGAGCAGAATCCCCGCCCCGCCCCGGTCAGCACGATCACCCGCCCCCGATGCCCCAACCGCAACGCCACAGTCAGTTCGCGCCTTAGGCCCCGGTTCAGCGCGTTCATCACCTCGGGCCGGTTCAGCGTGATCGTGGTCACGCCCGCCGCTTCCGTCACCGTGATGAACTCATAGACCATATGCGCGCCCTCCCTGGCCCGCACGAAGGCTAGCCCGGCACGGCACGCCACCATAGGCCCGACGCGGCGTCACTCCTTCAGGATTTCGCGCAGGCGCGCCTCTTCGGCTTCGGACAGGGCCACGTCAGGCGCCACGCGCCGCCGCTGCGCCGCCACCGCGACCGCAATCGCTGCCAGAAACAGTGCCGGGCCAGCCAGCCACCGTAGCGCGCAACGATGTAATCGACGACCTCGTCATCGCTATCCCCCGCCATGATCCGTTCGCGGATGATGATCCGCAAATCGCGGCTGATCGGCGCATTGCTGTCGTCGATCGATTCCCCCTGGCAGACCGGGCAGCGGATGTCCTTGCTGATGCCCCGCGCGGCTGGACAGCCGCTACAGGCGCTGCCATCAGGCACAGCGCCAGCACGTAGGGTGGGCAATCTGCCCACCTTACCTTGGCAAGGCCCCTCATTCCGCGGGTACCCCGGCAGGCAACCGCTTGGCTGCACCGGCCGCGACCCGGTAGCGCCGGTCGGACAGGCTGAGAAGCCCGCCCAGGGCCATCAGGATGCACCCGGCCCACAGCCAGTTGGCAAAGGGCTCGATGTAACTCCGCACCGCCCAGCCGCCCGATTGCTGCCGGTCGCCTAGCACGATGTAGACGTCTCGCAAGAAGCCATAGTCGATCGCGGCCTCGGTCGTGGGCATCCCCGCCACCGGATAGATGCGTTTTTCCGGGTTCAACTTCACCACCTCCTCCCCGTCGCGGAAGACGGTCAGAAAGCCCATCGTCGAGAGATAGTTCGGCCCCTCGACCTCGCGCACGTCGTCCAGGCGCACCTCATAGGCCCCCAGGGGGAAGGTCTCGCCCACCTGGACCACGCGGATATCCTCGATCTTCCAGGCCAGCATCGCCGAGACCGCAAAGATCGTGACCCCAAGGCCACCATGCGCCACCGCTTTCCCCCAGTCGGCGCGCGGCAGGCGCGTCAGCCGGGCCAGCCGCGCCCCCACCCCCTCGCGCCCCGTGCGCGCCCAAAGATCGGTCAGCGCCCCGAACAGGACCCAGGCCCCCAGCACGAGGCCAATCGGCCCCAGGGCCGTCTGGTTCGTTTGCATCGCAAAGGCCAGCGCCCCGAGCGACAGCGCCAGCACAAGCGCCGGCACCAGCGCACTTACGCCCCGCCCCAACGTCCCCCGTTTCCAGGCTAGCATCGCGCCGACCGGCAGGATCAGCGACAAGACCACCATGAAGGGCGTGAAGGCCGCGTTGAAAAAGGGCTCACCTACGCTCAACGTCCGACCCAGCAACAATTCCGCGATGAGCGGCCAGATTGTCCCCACGAACACCACAAAGGCCGAGACCGTAAGGATCACGTTGTTCGCCACGAGGGCACTTTCCCGGCTGATGACGGCAAAGACCCCCTTCGCCTCCATCACCCCGGCCCGCGCCGCGTACAGGATCAGCGCGCCACCGGTGAAGACGCCCAGGATCAGCAGGATGAACACCCCCCGGTCCGGGTCGTTGGCAAAGGCATGCACCGATGTGATGACCCCCGACCGCACGATGAAGGTGCCGATCAGGCTGAACCCGAAAGCCATGATCGCCAGCAGGATCGTCCAGGCCTTCAGGCTTTCACGCTTTTCCACGACGATGGCCGAGTGCAGCAGCGCTGCCGCAAGAAGCCAAGGCATGAAGCTTGCATTCTCCACCGGGTCCCAGAACCAGAACCCGCCCCAGCCAAGCTCATAATAGGCCCACCAGGACCCGAGCGCGATGCCGATGGTCAGAAAGACCCACGCTGCGAGCGTCCAGGGCCGCACCCAGCGACCCCAGGCGGCGTCGACCCGCCCCTCGATCAGTGCGGCCACGGCAAAGGAATAGGCCATGCTCAGCCCCACATAACCCAAGTAGAGAAATGGCGGATGGAAGGCGAGCCCGGGGTCCTGCAGCAAGGGGTTCAGGTCCTGCCCGTTCAGGGGCGGTGTTGCCAGCCGCCAGAAGGGGTTCGAGGTCAGAAGCAGGAACAGAAGGAATGCCACCCCGATCATCCCTTGGACCGCCAGGACCCGCGCCCGCAGCCGGACGGGCAAGTTGCCGCCCCACAGCGCCACAGCGGCCCCATAGACCGCGAGGATCAGCACCCAAAGGAGGAGAGAGCCCTCATGGTTTCCCCAGACGCCCGAGATCTTGTAAAGAAGCGGCTTGTCCGTGTGCGAGTTCGACACCACGACCGCCAGCGAAAAATCTGACGCGACGAAGGCCCAGGTCAACACCGCAAAGGATGCGGCGACCAGGACCACCTGCAGCAGCGCCGCCGGTTCCGCCAGCGCCATGAGCCGCGCATCGTCCCGGTGCGCCCCCCACAGCGGCAGCGTCGATTGCACCAGCGCCACCATGAGCGCCAGGATCAGCGCGAAATGCCCAAGCTCGACAATCATCACCGGCTCCCTGTTTTGTCACATGATAGGCATTCCCCCCCTCGGGGGAAAGGCCTGCGCCCTTCCGCCGCGCCGCCAGGACATTCTGACCGACCTTGCACCGCCCCGCTGCGGGATTGCCAATTGCCACCGGCCACCGCCCCCCGCTACACCAGACCCAAAGCGGAGGTTCTCCATGCCCAAGACCATCCTCATCGGCGCGCCCATCGATACGGGGCAGAAACGCCCCGGCTGCCTGATGGGCCCCGCCGCCTACCGCGTCGCGGGGATTGCCCGCGAGGTCTCGTCCGAAGGCCACGGGGTCGAGGATTGGGGCGATCTGACCCTGCCCGATCTTCGCGACGTCACCTGTCCCAACCCTGCCGTGCATTCCCTGGCCGAAACCGTGGGCTGGACCGAGATCCTGATGGACCGTGTCGATGACGCCCTCAGCCAGGGCGGTTTTCCGATCATCATGGGGGGCGATCACTCGCTGGCCTTGGGTTCCGCCGCCGGGGCCGCCGCCTTCGCCAAACGCCAGGACCGGCCGCTCTTCCTGCTCTGGCTCGACGCGCATTCAGATTTCCACACGCCCTTGACCACCACCTCCGGCAACCTGCACGGCACACCCTTGGCCTATATCAACGGTCGCGACGGCTTTGACGCCTTCCCGCCCTTCCCCGCTCCGGTCCCCGCCCACCGGATCTGCATGTTCGGCATCCGCTCGGTCGACCCGGCCGAACAGGCCGCGATGTTGGAGCGCGACGTGCAGGTCAACGACATGCGCGTGATCGACGAACGCGGCCTTGTCGCCCCCTTGCGTGAATTCCTCGATCTCGTCCGCCGCGAAGGGGGCATGCTCCACGTCTCGCTCGACGTCGATTTCCTCGATCCCTCCATCGCCCCCGCCGTCGGCACCACCGTCCCCGGCGGCACCACTTTCCGCGAGGCGCATCTCGTCATGGAACTCCTCCACGAATCCGGCCTCGTGACCTCTCTTGACCTCGTCGAACTCAACCCCTTCCTCGACGACCGCGGGATGACGGCCCGTCTGATGGTCGATCTGGTGGGCAGCCTGATGGGCAAAAAGGTCTTCGACCGCCCCACGCGATCCAAGTAACCCTTTCATCTTTGCCCAAATATCCCGGGGGTCCGGGGGCTGGCCCCCGGTCCGACGCCCAGCGTCACAGAGCGCGGTAGAAATGTTCGCGCCCCTGCGGGTCCGTCACCACCCAGTGATCGCCTTCGGCCCGCAGATACCCCGGCCCCACCGGCACCTTGCCATGCCCGCCAGGGATATCCAGCACATAGACCGGCTGTGCGATCCCCGTCAGCCGCCCGCGCAGCGCCGCCATGATCGCCTGTCCCTCCTCCAGCGTCACCCGGAAATGCCCCGTCCCCTTCGCCTGGTCCGGATGATGCAGGTAATAGGGCTTCACCCGATTGCGGATCAGCACCCGGAACAGCCGCTCCAGCACCTCCACCTCCGCATTCACCCCGCGCAACAGCACCGTCTGCGACAAGAGCGGCACGCCAGCCCGCGACAGCCGCCGCAAGGCCCCCGCCGCAGCCTCGGTCATCTCGTCCGGATGGTTCGTGTGCACCACCACCCAGACTGGCAACGCCCGGTCCAGCACGCGCACAAGCGCCTCGGTCACCTTCTCGGGCGCCACGACCGGCACGCGCGTGTGGACCCGCACCACCTCCAGCGTCCCCAGCGCCTCCAACCGGTCGAGCATCCCCCCCAGACGCCGCGCCGACAAAACCAGGGGATCGCCCCCGGTAAGGATCACCTCGCGCACCGCAGGCGTCGCGCGCAGATAGTCCAGCACCGCCTCGAACTCCGCCGCGCCCAGATGGCCCGCCTCCCCCACCGTCTCGCGGCGAAAACAGAACCGGCAATAGACCTCGCAGACCTTGGTCGCATGCAGGATCGCCCGGTCCGGATAGCGGTGCGTCAGCCCCGGCACCGGCGCGTGCGCCTCATCGCCGATCGGGTCGACCATCTCCTCCGGAAGGACCGACAACTCGCGGATATCCGGGGCAAATTGCGCCCGCACGCCCTCGGACCCGACCGCGGCCATGTCCGCCGTCACCCGCACCCGGAACGCGGACGCAACCTCCTCCAACATCTCCCGCTCGGCAGGATCGGTCATCCCCGCCGCTTCCAGCGCATCGAGATTGGTCAGGTCAGAGGTGACAGGTCCGGGCTTCATGGCCCGCGCGCCCTATCCGGCGCCCGCCCGAAGCGCAACCCCTCGTAGGGTGGGCGATCCGCCCACCGCCCGTTCTAGTGAATCCGGAATTCGCCCACCACATTGCGCCATTCCCCCGGCGCGATCAGCTTCCGATGGGTGAACCGCACTGAATGCAGGGGACCCTCGATCTTTTCCTGCCAGAACTCGATGAACTTGAAAAGCTCCGGGTAATCCGGCGCCAGATCATACTCCTGCCAGATGAAGCTGTTGAGAACACTGCGATAATCCGGCATCCGGTAATACAGCTCGGCTGTTGTCAGCCCATAGCCTTTCAGCATCAGCTCCGTCTCGCGTCCGACCATTCCCGTCCTCCTTTCTGACGGCCCATGACAGAATCATGACATCCCCAGATTAGAAATCAATGAAAACAGAATGTTGGCACTCCTCTGCCGCGGCTGCCAGCCCTTGGCAACCCGCCATTGCACCCCATAGCTAGGATGGTGTATCTTCCCGCCTGCTACATCTTGATCCCGCAAGGAAGGCACGCGCCCTTATGGCCGAAACCCCGGAAGACACTGACAACAAAGACAAAACCCCGGAGCGTCCGACGTATCACGGCCCCCAGGTCGACATCGCGGCCGAAATGAAGACCGCCTATCTCGACTACGCGATGAGCGTGATCGTTTCCCGTGCCATTCCCGACCTGCGCGACGGCCTGAAACCGGTGCACCGCCGCATCCTGTTCGCCATGCAGGAATCGGGCAACACGCACGACAAGGCTTACCGGAAATCGGCCCGCCCCGTCGGCGACACGATGGGGAAATACCACCCGCACGGGGACAGCGCGATCTACGATGCGCTGGTCCGCATGGCGCAGCCCTTCTCGATGTCGCTGCCGCTCCTCGACGGCCAAGGCAACTTTGGCAGCATGGACGGCGATAACGCTGCCGCCATGCGCTATACCGAAGTGCGGATGGACAAGCCCGCCGCCTTCCTCCTCGCCGACATCGACAAGGAAACCGTCGACTTCCAGGACAACTACGACGGCAAGGACAAGGAACCCACCGTCCTCCCCGCCCGCTTCCCGAACATGCTGGTCAACGGCGCGGGCGGCATCGCGGTCGGGATGGCCACGAACATCCCGCCGCACAATCTGGGCGAGGTGATCGACGGCACGCTCGCCCTGATCGAGAACCCCGACATCTCCATGGAGCAACTCATGGAGATCATCCCGGCCCCCGACTTCCCGACGGGTGGGCAAATTCTTGGGCGGTCCGGCGCCCGCAAGGCCTATCTTGAGGGTCGCGGGTCCGTCATCATCCGCGCCAAGACCCATGTCGAGGAACTGCGGAAAGACCGCTGGGCCATCGTCATCGACGAGATCCCCTATCAGGTCAACAAGGCCACGATGATCGAGAAGATCGCCGAGCTTGTCCGCGAAAAGCGCGTCGACGGCATCGCCGGGATCGCCGACGAAAGCGACCGGATCGGCGTCCGCGTGGTGATCGAACTAAAACGCGATGCCACGCCGGATGTGGTCCTGAACCAGCTCTTCCGCTTCTCGACCATGCAGGTTTCTTTCGGCTGCAACATGCTGGCCCTGAACGGCGGCAGGCCAGAACAGCTGACTCTTCGCGGTTTCCTCAGCCATTTCATAACTTTCCGCGAGGAAGTTGTCGCGCGCCGCACCGCCTTTGAGCTGCGGAAGGCCCGCGAACGCAGCCACATCCTTTGCGGTCTGGCCGTCGCGGTTTCGAACGTGGACGAAGTCGTCGCCACGATCCGCGCCTCCGCCGACCCGGCCGAGGCGCGCGACAAGCTGATGACCCGCCGCTGGCCCGCCCACGACATCGCCGCGTATATACGCCTGATCGACGACCCCTCGCACACGATCAATGAGGACGGGACCTACAACCTGTCCGAAGTCCAGGCCCGCGCGATCCTCGACCTGCGCCTCCAGCGTCTGACGGCGATGGGCGTCAAGGAAGTCACCGACGAACTGGAAGAATTGGCCGGGAAGATCAAGGACTTCCTCGACATTCTTTCCTCGCGCGACCGAATCATGGCAATCATCTCGGACGAATTGCGTGAGGTGAAGGCCCTCTTCGCCGTTCCCCGCCGGACAGAGATCACCGACTGGTCCGGCGACATGGAGGACGAGGACCTGATCGAGCGCGAGGACATGGTCGTCACGATTACGAGTGGCGGCTACATCAAGCGCACGCCGCTGGCCGAATTCCGCGCCCAGAATCGCGGCGGCAAGGGCCTCAGCTCAATGCAGACCAAGGACGACGACGTGGTCACCACGCTTTTCGTCGCGAATACGCATACTTGGCTCTTGTTCTTCACAACCGACGGCATGGTCTACAAGCTGAAGACCTGGCGCCTGCCGCTTGCCGGCCGCACCGCCAAGGGCAAGGCCCTGGTCAACATCCTGCTGCCCGAAGAAGACTGGGGCAACCTGCAGATCGTCTTTGCCACCTCGGACGGCGACGTCCGGCAAAACGACCTCTCCGACTTCACCAACGTCAAGCGCAACGGCAAGATCGCGATGAACCTGCCTGAGGGCATCACCCTCGTGAACGCGGCCATCGCGGATGAAAACGATGACATCATGCTGGTGACAGAAGCCGGCCGCGCCATCCGCTTCTCCACGACAGAGATCCGCGTCTTCAAATCCCGCGGCTCCACCGGCGTGCGCGGCATCCGCTTGGCGGACGGCGACCACGTCGTTTCCATGTCGATCATCCGCCACTTCGAAGCCACGCCCGAGGAACGCGCAGCCTACCTCAAGCAGCGCCGCCTGATGGCCGGGATCACCGAGGACGACACCGACGACGAGGAGGAACACGTCCCCGCCGGCCAGCTCTCCCCCGAACGCTATGCCGAAATGTCCGCGGCCGAGGACCTGATCCTCACCGTCACCAAGGGCGGCTCGGGCAAGCTCTCCTCCTCCCACGACTACCCCGTCAGGGGCCGTGGCGGGATGGGCGTCAAGGCGATCTCCCCCGGGCCCCGCGGCGGCCGCATCATCGCTTCCTTCCCGGTCGAGACCACCGACCAGATCATGCTCGCCACCTCCTCCGGCCAGTCGATCCGCACACCGGTGGAACAGGTCAGCTTCCGCTCCCGCAGCGCAGGCGGCGTCAAGATCTTCGCCATCGGCGCGGATGAAGAAGTCGTCTCCGTCGCCCGCGTGGCCGATCAGGGAGAGGAGTAATGGACCCTCTACTGAGGGCGCTCACCATCGCGTTACCGGTAGGTGTCGTGTTGGTCTTGTTCCTTATCTTTGGGCGAAAGGATACCAAGGTCCTGATGGACGAACAGGCCGAGATCCAACGCGATATCGCCCGCCACCTCGACCGCATCGCCACCGCCCTTGAAAAGCGCAAACCTTGAATCGCGCCTCGCCGCCCTCGCGGCGGCAGGCGGGACCATCACCTACGGCGAACTCGCGCGTGAGCTTGGCGTGCGCATGTCCGAGCTAACGTCACAACTTGAGGCGCTGATGGAGGAGGACGCGGCCAACGGACACCCCTTCCGCGCAGCCCTTCTGCGCCAGCGTCTGTCGGACGACCACCTCCCCGCGCCCGGATTCTTCCTGAAGGCGCAGGAACTTGACCATGACATCTCCGACCCGGGGGCTTTCGTGGCAGAGCATCGGCGGCGGTTAAGATCGGCGTAACCCTTCGCTGCGATCATGGCGCGGAAGGGAGGCCCCGATGAACCTGTACCACTGCATGATCGAACTGCGCCCTGAAGCCCGCGCGCTTGCCTTTTCGCAGGCCTGCGCGAACTGGATCGGTCACCTTCAGGCGCAGGGTCTCATCTCCGGCTGGCGGCTCCTCCGACGCAAGTTCGGCCTGGCCTCCGGCCAGCACACCGATTTCCTGCTGGAAATCGAAATCCCCGGCCTTGCCACGCTGGATGCCGCCTTCTCGGCCCTCGCCGCAGCCGATGATGAGGCGACGCGCCGTTACGACCTCATGCATGGCATGATCGCCCGGGCCGAGGTGGGCCTGTACCGCCCCTATCCCGACGCTACGCAGCGCGAACGCATCGCCTTGATCTGACCGGTCCCGGCGGCTACATCGCCGCCATGGATACACTTCACATCATCGGCGGCGGCATGGCGGGGGCTGAGGCCGCCTGGTCAGCCGCGAACCTGGGCGTCCCCGTGGTGATCCACGAAATGCGTCCCCAGGTGAAAACTTTCGCCCACCGCACCGGCGACTTCGCCGAAATGGTGTGTTCGAACTCCTTCCGCTCCGACGATCACGAACAGAATGCCGTCGGTCTGATTCACTGGGAGATGCGCGCAGCGGGTAGTCTGGTCATGGAAATGGCCCATCAGCACCGCCTTCCGGCAGGTGGCGCACTGGCCGTAGACCGCGACCCTTTTGCTGCTGCCGTCACCGCAAAACTCAAGGCGCACCCGCTGATTTCCACGTCATATGAAGAGGTTACCGATCTTCCTTCATACGGCCACTGGATCGTCGCCACCGGCCCCTTGACCAGCCCCGCGCTTGCCCAGTCGATCAAGGCTGCCACCGGGGCCGAAGCGCTCGCCTTCTTCGACGCCATCGCCCCCATCGTCTATGCCGAGACGATCGACATGGACACCGCCTGGATGCAGTCGCGCTACGACAAGGGCGAGACGGAGGATGAACAAAAGGCCTACATCAATTGCCCGATGACCAAGGACGAATACGAGGCTTTCATCGACGCCCTACTGGCTGCCGACAAGACCGAGTTCCACGAAGGCGAAACCGCAGGGTATTTCGACGGCTGCCTGCCGATCGAGGTCATGGCCGAACGCGGCCGCGAGACGCTCCGCCACGGGCCGATGAAGCCCGTGGGCCTGACCAATGCGCACAAGCCCGACCAGAAGCCCTATGCCGTGGTGCAGCTGCGCCGCGACAACAAGCTTGGCACGCTCTACAACATCGTGGGCTTCCAGACCAAGATGAAGTACGGCGCGCAAACTGCTGTTTTCAAGATGATTCCCGGCCTTCAGGATGCAAGCTTTGCCCGTCTTGGCGGCATTCATCGCAACACCTTCATCAACTCGCCCACGCTCCTTGACCATCAGATGCGGCTGAAATCGCACCCGCATCTGCGCTTTGCCGGCCAGATCACGGGGGTGGAGGGCTACGTCGAATCCGCCGCCATGGGCCTTCTGGCGGGCCGCATGGCCGCGCATGAAATCCTGGGGCGCGAACTGCCCCCTCCGCCCCCCGAAACCGCGATGGGCGCGCTGGTCACCCACATCACCGGCGGAGCCGAGGCCAAGACCTTCCAGCCGATGAACGTGAACTTCGGCCTCTTCCCCCCGATCGACGCGAAAGGCGGCCGCAAGGGCCGCGCCGTCCGCTACAAGGCCTATACCGACCGCGCCAAGCAGGCCTTTACCGAATGGCTGTCGTAACCCGCTTCGCCCCCAGCCCGACCGGCCCCCTGCACCTCGGCCACGCCTTTTCCGCGATCCTGGCGCATGATATGGCCCGCGCGGCAGGCGGGCAGTTCCTGATCCGGATGGAGGATATCGACCACCAGCGCTCGCGCCCCGCATGGGCCGATGCGGCGCTGGATGACCTCGCCTGGCTGGGCCTGACCTGGGACGGGCCAGTTGTGTCACAACAAACGCGGCTTCCCGCCTATCGTGCGGCGTTGGATCGGCTTGCCCAGATGGGCCTCCTTTTCGGCTGCTCCTGCACCCGGGGCGACATCCGCGCGGCCCTTGCGGCCCCGCAGGAAGGGGCGCTTCCCTTCAACGAAGGCCCCGATGGCCCGGTCTATCCCGGCACCTGCCGGGGCAAGCCTGTCAGCGATGGCGCGGCAATCCGGCTGGACCTGACGCGCGCGGTGAACCGGGTGCGCGATCTTGCCTTTGTCGAAACCGGCCCGGCCTATGGCGGGACGCACGCGCTTCAGCCTTTGGAGATGCTCTCCTGGGTGGGCGACGTGGTGCTGGCCCGGCGCGACATGGGCACCTCCTATCACCTTTCGGTCGTGGTGGACGATGCCGCGCAAGGCGTCACGCACATCACGCGGGGCGAGGACCTGTTTGACGCCACCCAGATCCACGTCCTGCTGCAAGCGCTGCTCAGCCTGCCCACTCCCATCTACCACCACCACCGCCTGATCCGCGACGATCAGGGCAAGCGTCTGGCCAAGCGCGACGATGCCCGCGCGATCTCGAAATACCGGGCGGAGGGGGCTACGCCCGCCGACATCCGGCGGATGGTCGGGTTAACAGATCCTGAATGTCCCCAGCCAAGGGCTTGAAATCATTCGTGTTGGTGGTCATGTCCACAGGTGGACATTGGTGCCATGATCTCGACCTCCTCGCCCTCCCGGACCGCCGTGTAGAAACAAGACCGCCGGTTGGTGTGGCAGGCCGGCCCCTCCTGGCTGACCAGAACCAGCAGGCAGTCCCGGTCGCAATCGACCCGCAGCTCGACCAGTTTCTGGTGGTGCCCCGAGGTCTCCCCCTTCACCCAGAACGCCCCCCGCGACCGCGACCAGTAGGTGACCTTCCCTGTCTCCAGTGTGGCCACGACCGAGGCCGCGTTCATCCAGGCCACCATCAGAACCTCGCCAGAGACATGGTCCTGTGCGACGCAAGGGATCAGGCCCGCCGCATCATACTTCAGTGTAGCCGGATCGAATGACATGGGTCTCTCCTTGGCAGGAACGCCGCCCGGGTCTACATAAAGGCGAAGCCAAGGGAAACCCATGAGCGACAGCGACCTCATCAAGCTTTACTCCACCCGCATCCTTGCGCTGGCTGCCGATATTCCGCACCACGGGCGGCTTCCGGCTCCGCAAGGCACGGCGCGGCGGCGGTCCCCACTCTGCGGGTCCACGGTCACGGCGGATGTGGTGGTCAAGGACGGTCGCATCGCGGACTTCGCTCAGGATGTGAAGGCTTGCGCTTTGGGTCAGGCATCGGCAGCGATCCTGGGTCAGGTCGCCCTGGGCCGCACGCTGCCAGAACTGCAAGCCGCCCGCGACAGTCTGCGTCTGATGCTTAAGGAAGCAGGCCCGATCCCTTCCGCCCCTTTCGCCGGCTATGAAGTCCTCCTCCCAGCCCGTGACTACAAGAACCGCCATGCCTCGATCCTGCTGGCCTTGGAAGCCGCCTGCGAGGCGATGGAGGCCGCCCAGGCCGCCGCATGAAGCCCGCCGCATGAAAAAACCGCCGCACGTCCAAAGGGACGGCGGCGGCAGTAGCGCTTCTGGAAACGGTGGACGGCGGGCCATGGCTCACATGGCCGGGAAGGCCGTCACCCTTGGGGGACAGAGCGCGGGGCAGAAAACTCAGGTCAGACTGGGCAGAGACAGGACGGCGAACATCACGACGAACAGCGCCACCAAGCCAGCGGTATCTTCCATCGCACTGCGAGCATTTCCGGCGAGAAGGGTCTTCACGGCGTTTTTCATCGCGTCCTCCATCCTGTGTTGCCGTATTGTTCTCACATCCCGTTCACCCTGTAAAGAACTTTTTAAGAACATTCGTGAACGAAGGGGGATTTCCGTCTAGCCGACGGAGATCATCCGCAGCGCACGGTCCTGGTCCATCAGCCACAACAATGCCCGCGCCGCTTGTCCTCGCGGACTGGTCAGCCCCGGATCATCATGCAACAGCTTGCGCGCATCGGACTGCGCCAGCGCCATCAGGCTGGCCTGACGCTCCAGATCGGCGACGCGGAATCGGGGCAAACCACTTTGCGCCGTGCCGATCAGATCGCCTGCCCCGCGCATGGCGAGATCTTCCTCGGCGATCCGGAACCCGTCCTCGGTGTCACGGATCGTCGTCAGACGCCGGGCCCCGGTTTCATTCAGCGGCGCCTGATAGAGAAGCAGGCAGGTCGAGGCCGCCTCGCCCCGCCCGACACGCCCTCGCAACTGGTGAAGCTGCGCCAGGCCAAAGGTTTCCGCCTGTTCGATCACCATGATCGTCGCATTGGGGACGTTTACCCCAACCTCGATCACCGTCGTCGCCACCAGAACCGCCGTCTCGCCCGCGACGAACCGCGCCATCGCGGCGTCCTTTTCGGCAGGCGGCATCTGACCATGGACCAGTCCCACGCGATCGCCCAATGCGGCCCGCAGCGCCTTGAACCGTTCCTCGGCGCTGGCGTAGTCGACCACCTCCGACTCCTCGACCAAGGGACAGACCCAATAGGCCTGCCGCCCCTCGGCCACGGCCTTCCGCAGATGGTCAATCACTTCGTCCAGGCGTTCAGCTGACACCATGGCCGTGCGGATCGGCTTTCGACCCGCCGGCTTCTCATCCAGAACCGAGACGTCCATGTCGCCATGCGTGGCGAGCGCCAGGCTGCGCGGAATCGGCGTCGCGGTCATCACCAGCACGTCCACCGCCGCCCCCTTGGCCCCCAGTTCCATCCGCTGCGCCACGCCGAACCGGTGCTGTTCATCCACAACGGCCAGCCGCAAATCCATGAAACTGACGTCCTTCTGGAACACCGCATGGGTACCAACCAGGATCGGGATCCGCCCCATGGCCAGGTCTTCCAGCTTCATCGCGCGATCTGCCCCCCGGTCGCGACCCGTCAGCAGTTCCAGCCGCACTCCGGCGGCCCGGGCCAGCGGGGCCAGCCCCTCGAAATGTTGCCGCGCCAGGATTTCGGTCGGCGCCATCATCACGCCCTGTCCCCCAGCCTCCACCGCGATCAGAAGGGCCTGGAAGGCGACCAGCGTCTTGCCCGCGCCCACATCGCCTTGCAAAAGCCGGTTCATGCGCAGGGGCTGGGCCATGTCTGCGGCAATCTCTGCGACCGCCCGCACTTGCGCCCCGGTTGGCGCATAGGGCAGGCTTTTCAAAACCTTGTCGCGCAAAGCTCCATCGCCTTGTGTTGAGATCCCCTTGGCGCGGCGCAAGTTGGCCCGGGCAATCGACAGCATCAGCTGGTGGGCGAAAAGCTCATCATAGGCCAGCCGCTGGCGCGCGGGATGGGTGAAGGCCAGCCCCGCTGCCCCCTCTGGCGCATGGACAAAGGCCAGCGCTGCCGCCCAGTCCGGCCAGCCTTCGCGCGCCTTCAGGCCCTGATCGATCCATTCACCCAAGGGCGGCACCCGGGTCAGAGCGCCCGCAACTGCCTTGGCAACCACCTTCTGAGTCAGACCCGCGGCCAAGGGATAGACCGGCTCATAGGCCGGGATCTCTGCCGCCTCTTCCACCCGCAAGACATGGTCGGGATGCACCATCTGCGCCATCCCGTCGAAGAGCTCAACCTTGCCGGAGACAAGGCGACGTTGGCCGGTTGGCAGAAGTTTCTGCAGGTAATCCGCCCGGGCGTGGAAGAAGACCAGCTGAAACTCCAGCTTTCGGTCGCGAACATGCACCCGATAGGGCCGCCCCTTCTGGCGCGGGGGGACGTGCTGGCCAACCTCGACCTCGACTGTCAGCGTCGCGGGCGGGGTCACATCGCGGACCGAATCGCGCCGCGCCCGATCCACTCCGGAATGCGGCAGAAGGTACAGCAGATCCTTCGGCCGCTCGGCTCCCAGCCCCCTGAAGGCCTGCGCCGCCTTGGGGCCGACGCCGGGCAAGGTTTCCAGTTCGGCAAACAGGGGAAACAGCGCTTCGGGACGGGTCATCCGCCGATCAACGCAAGCCAGGCGTCCTCATCGATGATCTGCACGCCCAGGCGTTCGGCGTCCTTGGCCTTCGATCCCGCACCAGGACCCGCGATGAGCAAATCGGTCTTGGCGCTGACGCTTCCCGCGACCTTGGCCCCCAATGCCTCGGCCCGCGCCTTGGCCTCGGCCCGCGTCATCTTTTCCAGCGTCCCGGTAAAGACGACAGTCTTGCCAGCAACCGGGCTGTCGGTCGCCGCCGCCGCGACGGGCACGACCGCCAGCATCGCGACCAGCCTGTCAACCTCAGTCCGCTCGGCGGTGTCGGGGTGCAGCGCGTCGACCAGAGCCCGCGCGGAAACCCCACCGATCCCGTCGATGGCGGTCAGTTCCTCCCACTCCGGCCCGGCAAAGCCACTTGCGGCATCAACAGCCTGGGCGAAATTCTCCCATGTGCCATAGTGCCGGGCCAGAAGGCTGGAGGAGGTCTCGCCGATATGGCGGATCCCAAGGGCAAAGATCAGCCGGTCCAAGGGGATGGTCCGCTTTGCCTCAATCGCAGCGAACAGCTTGGCGCTGGAAGTTTCACCGAAACCGTCACGATTTCTCAGCTTCTGCAACGGGTTGGCGGCATCTCTTGCGGCAAGGGTGAAGATGTCGGCAGGAGTCTTCACTGGCAGGGTCTGGTCCTTGAAGAACATCTCGACCTGCTTCGCCCCCAACCCCTCGATGTCAAAGGCCGCGCGGCTGACGAAATGCTTCAGCCGCTCGACCGCCTGTGCCGGGCAGATCAGCCCCCCGGTGCAGCGGCGCACGCTGTCGCCCTCCTCGCGATGGGCAGGGCTGCCGCATTCTGGGCAATGATCTGGAAAAACATAGGGTTGCGCGCCATCCTTGCGACGCGCCAGATCGACATCCGCGACCTTCGGGATTACATCCCCCGCGCGGTAGACCTGCACCCAATCACCCACCCGGATGTCCTTGCCGCCCCGGATCGGCTGCCCCCGACTGTCGCGACCGGCGATGTAATCCTCGTTGTGGAGCGTCGCATTGCTGACCACGACGCCCCCTACCGTCACAGGCTGCAGGCGCGCGACCGGCGAAAGCGCCCCGGTCCGGCCGACCTGAATGTCGATCCCCAGAAGCTCGGTCCAGGCGAGTTCGGCTGGAAACTTGTGCGCAATCGCCCAACGGGGGGTCGAGGACCGGAAGCCAAGCCGCGCCTGCAGCGCAAGGTCATTCACCTTGTAGACCACCCCGTCGATGTCATAGCCCAAGGTCGCGCGTTGCCCTTCGATCACCCGGTACTGCGCCAACAGCGCCTCCGACCCGTCGCAACGAACGGTCAGGGGATTAGTCTGAAATCCCAAGGCCTTCAGGCGCTGAATGGCCTCGAACTGCGTCGCGGCAAAGGGGGCCGACAGCTCCCCCCAGGAATAGGCGAAGAAGCGCAGCGGGCGGCTGGCGGTGATGCCGGCGTCCAGTTGCCGCAAGGACCCAGCGGCTGCGTTGCGCGGGTTGGCAAAGGTCTTGTCGCCGCTGGCCGCCTGCCGGGCATTCAGCGCAGCGAAATCGGCGTGGGACATGTAGACCTCGCCCCGCACCTCCAGAACGGCGGGGGCATCGGACAGGCGTAGCGGAATGTCGGCGATGGTTCTTGCGTTTTCGGTGACGTTCTCGCCGACCTCGCCGTCGCCCCGGGTCGCGGCCTGGACCAGCATCCCCTGCTCATACCGCAAGGACAGCGAGAGGCCATCAATTTTCGGCTCGGCCGTGTAGTCCAGAGCGCCCAGGTGGCCAAGGAACTTGCGAACGCGGTCGTCGAATTCCGCCACTTCCTCCGCCGCGAAGGCGTTTTCCAAGGACAGCATCCGCACCCGGTGCGCAACCTTGCCAAAGCCGTCCGCCGCCGCTGCGCCAACCTGATCGCTTGGCGAGTCCGCCCGTTTCAGGCCCGGAAAGCGCGCCTCGATGGCGGCGTTGCGGCGTTTCAGGGCGTCGTAGTCTGCGTCCGACATCTCGGGCGCATCCAGAGTATGATAAGCCGTGTTTGCCGCCGCAATCGCCTGTGCCAGCCGCGCAAGTTCCGCCAGCGCCTCAGCTTCGTTCAGCGCTTCCACCGGCTTTTCCGCCATGACCTTCCCTCGTTCCGTTCAAGGAAAGGTTAGGCGCCGGGCAGCACAAGGTAAAGATCAGGCGCTCGCAGCAAGTTTCGGGGCCGCCTGTGCACCTGCCGGATCGCGCAGCACATAGCCACGGCCCCAGACAGTTTCGATGTAGTTCGCCCCGCCCGTCGCCTCGGCCAGCTTTTTGCGCAGCTTGCAGATGAAGACATCGATGATCTTCAGCTCGGGTTCGTCCATGCCGCCGTACAGATGGTTCAGGAACATCTCTTTCGTCAGCGTCGTGCCCTTGCGCAAGCTGAGAAGTTCCAGCATCTGGTATTCCTTGCCGGTCAGATGCACGGTCTTGCCCTCAACCTCCACCGTCTTGGCATCGAGGTTCACCGAGACCTGGCCGGTCTTGATCACCGACTGGCTGTGCCCTTTGGACCGACGGATGATCGCATGAATCCGCGCGACCAGTTCCTCACGATGGAAGGGTTTGGTCAGATAATCGTCGGCCCCGAAGCCGAAACCTTTCAGCTTGTTTTCGGTGTCATCCGAGCCGGAGAGAATCAGAATCGGCGTTTCCACCCGGCTTTGCCGGATCTGGCGAAGCACTTCATGCCCGCTCATGTCGGGCAGATTCAGGTCCAGAAGAATGAGGTCGTAGTCATAAAGCTTTGCAAGATCAACGCCATCTTCGCCCATGTCGGTGCAGTAGACGTTCAGATTGGCATGCGTCAGCATCAGCTCGATGCTACGCGATGTCGTGGGATCATCTTCAACAAGCAGGATACGCATTTATAGGGATTCTCCGCTCCAGTGCCTTCATCGTTAACAAGATGGGGGGGCAATGGTTAACCGACGGTTACTTTGCCTGAGCGGGAGTGAGAAACAATTTAAAGTTGTCGATATTTCTGTATTGCTGTCACTTTCAGGCCCTGATCCCCATGCCGCTCCACCGCCGTGCGCCAGATCTGGAACTCTTCCTCTGACAAGGCATAGCGTTCCAGTGCCTCGGACTGGGGAATCAGACCGTAGATCACTGCCTTGACCACAATGGCCTTGCGGCTGGCCACCCATCGCCGGGTGTCTGCCGGAGGTAGATCGGCACGGGTAAGTATGCTTCCATCCGGCAGGGTAACCTGCCGGGGACCGTCAACACGTTTCAGGAACATGGGTCTTGCCTCGTTCATTTGGGCCAGACTGCACCATCAGGCTTAATCAATCCTGAAACAGGGGATTGAGAGTGCACAGCATTTTCATATATTCCCCATCATTCCCGTTCGTCACACAATCGCCCCCTCGGGGTACCCGGAAAGACCCCGATGCCGCGCGACACTGTCCTGAACTCTCTTGGCCTGCCGAAGCCCCCGTCCGAGACGCGGGTCGTTGTCGCCATGTCGGGCGGTGTCGATTCCAGCGTTGTCGCCGCGCAGCTATCCGAAGAGGGCTATGATGTCGTCGGCGTCACGCTGCAGCTTTACGACCACGGCGCGGCGCTGGCCAAGAAGGGCGCCTGCTGTGCGGGCCGCGACATCCATGACGCGCGCCGGGTGGCCGAGACGATGGGCTTCCCGCATTATGTGCTCGATTACGAGAACACCTTCCGCGAAGCAGTGATCGAGGAATTCGCGGACGCCTATCTGGCCGGAGCGACCCCTGTCCCCTGCATCCGCTGCAACGAACGGGTGAAGTTCAAGGATCTTCTCGCGACGGCGAAGGACCTTGATGCTGATTGCATGGCCACCGGGCACTACATCCAACGCAAGGTCGGCGCGTCCGGGCCGGAGCTGCACCAAGCGGCCGATCCCGCGCGCGACCAGAGCTATTTCCTGTTCTCGACCACGTCCGAACAGCTTGATTATCTGCGCTTTCCGCTGGGCCATCTGGCCTCCAAGGCGGAAACCCGGGCGCTTGCGGCGAAATACGGGCTTCCCGTCGCAGACAAGCCCGACAGTCAGGACATCTGCTTTGTCCCGAATGGCAATTACGCCGCCGTGATCGAAAAGCTGCGCCCCGGTGCCGCCGATCCGGGTCAGATCGTCGACCTCGATGGCAATGTCCTGGGCGACCACCGTGGCGTGATCCATTACACAATTGGTCAACGCAAGGGCCTGGGGATCGGCGGTCTTGACGAACCGCTTTATGTTGTGCGGCTTGACGCGGACACGCGTCGCGTGGTCGTCGGCCCCAAGGCCGCGCTTTCGACCCGGATCATCCCAGTGCGCGAGATCAACTGGTTGGGCGATGCTGTCTTCGACTCGCGCTCCGAGTGGCACTTGAACGTCAAGGTCCGCTCGACCCGTCCCCCGCGTGAGGCAATCATCCGTCCGACTGGCCCGACCACCGCCGAAGTGGAACTTCTGGCGCCAGAAGACGGCGTCAGCGCCGGGCAGGCCTGTGTCTTCTATGCCCCCGAGGGCGGCCGCATCTTTGGCGGCGGCTGGATCTGGAAAGGAACATCGTCTTGAAACCCTTGCTTCTGGCCGCGCTTCTGGCACTGCCCTTCCCCGTCCTGGCCGAAACGCGTGAGGAACGCATGGCGGTTGCCGCGGAATATGTCGAACTTGCCCTGCAGGGGTTCGACATGGCCATGATGATCGAAACCATGTACCAACCGATCCTGCAGCAGGTCGAGGCTGGCGGCCAGACCCTGACCGAGGATCAGGTGGCGCAAATCCGGCAACTGTATCTGGACACGTTCACCGAGCCGATGAACACGCTGATGCGCGATCAGGCGGGGATCATGGCCGATATGATGACTATGGCCGAAATCACGGCGCTGCGCGACTTCTATGCCACGCCCGAGGGTCGGTCGGTGATGGCGAAGCTGCCGCAGCTGACGGCGGCTCAGCAGCCCGGGATCATTGCCCTGATCAACGAAAACATGGACGGTCTGATGCCGCAGGTTCTGGCAATCATCAACGGCGAAGCGCCCCCAGCACCGACCGCGCAGCCCTGAGGCCGGGGGGCTCTCCCCCCTTGCCCAACCGCTCCATCGTCACGGCCATTGCCGCCCTCTGCGCGGATGGATCGGCCATGATCGCCTCCAGCGCTGGCATGATACGGTCGGCGCGGCAGTTAGGCCCAATGAACTCTGGAACCACACGCGTCTCGCTGACCAGATTCACCAGCGTCACCGTGTCGATCAGCGCCGCGCGCCGCATCAGCCACAAGGTCAGCGGATGCATGTCATAGGCGATCACCATGGGGCAGGCGTTCGCGGCCAGTTCCAGCGAGACCGTGCCTGAGGCCGCCAGCGCCACATCCGCCACTGCAAAGGCGCCGCGTTTCAGGCCCGCATCCTCGATGATCTGGGGCTGCACCGCCCAACCGGCGGTCAGCTCCCGCACCAGCCCCGCCACGCCTCGCACCGTGGGCAAGGCCACCCTCAGCCCGGGATGGCGGTCCTTCAGCCGCGCCACCACCTCGCCAAAGACCGGGGCCAAGCGCGTGACCTCTCCCTTGCGCGACCCCGGCAGCGCCAGAAGCAGTGGGCCTTCTCCGGCGAAAGCCGCCATCTCGGCGTCCGAAGCCAAAACCTCGGACACCACCGGATGCCCGACGAAATCGCAGGTCATGCCTGCGGCGGTCATGTAGGGCGGCTCGAACGGGAGCAGCGCCAGAACATGGTCGATGACCCGTGCCATCTTCGCCGCCCGGCCCGGTCGCCAGGCCCAGACCGAGGGCGCAACGTAGTGGATCGTGCGGAAGTCGGGCCGGGCAGCCTTCACGATCGCCGCGACGCGCAGGCAGAAATCGGGCGAGTCGATCGTGACCAGCGCCTCGGCCCCGCTGGCCAGCGCGGCTTCGGCCGCCTCGCGGATGCGGCGCTTGAGGTGGAAGTACTTGGGCAGGACCTCGGCGATGCCCATCACCGACAGTTCCTCCATCGGGAAGAGGCTTTGCATTCCCTCGGCTTGCGTCAAGGGCCCGCCGATCCCGGCAAACTCCACCGGTCCCAGCGCCTTCAGTCCCGCCATCAGCGCGGCCCCCAGCCGGTCGCCCGAAGGCTCTCCCGCGATCAGGAACAGCTTCACGCGCGTGACCAGAGGAACAGACCCAACTCAGCCGCCAGACGCTGCATCTCGTCCAGGTCCAAACAGATCACCGAACCGGCCTGAAACGCGACCCCGCCCAGACCCGCCTTGGCCGCCGCGCGCAGCGTGTCCGGCCCCAGGGTCGGCAGGTCGATCCGCCGGTCCTGCCCCGGTTTCGCAGCCTTGTAGAACACGCCCCGACCACGCGCCGGATCGGGACGCAAGCCACCGATCCCGGCAACCTGAGCCAAAAGCACATCTGTCCCCGGCAGCGCCTCGATCCCTAGGCAGAGGCCCTGAGCAACCACCGCCCCCTGACCCACATCCACCGAGCCCAAAGCCGTGACAATGTCTGCCGCCCGCGCAGCATCCGCCTCGTCCCGCGCTGTCAGGGCGCCCGCCAGCACTCCCGTACCCGGCAGCAGCGCCGGGGCCACAGCCTCGACCCCCACCACCGTGAACCCGAACTCTTCGAACAGTGCGATCACCACCCGCAACGTGGCATCGTCGCCCGCCGCCATGGCCTGCATCAGACGTGGCAACAGTGCTGCCGTCGCCTCATCCAGAAGCGCTGGATCAAGCCGGGGCCGCGTCACTGCGCCGGCAAAGATCACCTGGCCCACCCCGTCCCGCTCCAATGCGCGGAGAAAGGGCACCAAACGCTCGACCCGGAAGCGCAGATCGACCGTCAGACCTTCGGGCGCAAACCCATCCAGTGCGGCCACCAGCGGCGGCTCGGCCATTGCGCCCGCAAGCGCGGCTGGCAACCGGCCCTGCCCGGCGATGATCGCGGTCTTCATGCGTCTACCGCCCGCCCTTGGGGGTTAGGAAGCTGCGGTCCGACTTCGACAGGATGAAATCCGCAATCTCGCGCACGAGCGAGCTGTCGTTTTCCTCGGCCAGCTTGCGCGCGCGGTCCAGGAAACTGCCCTCTTCCTGCGCCAGCGTCTGATAAGCCGCGCGCAAGGCGGTGATCTCGGCCCGGTCCACGCCACGCCGTTTCAGTCCCACCAGGTTCAGACCATCAAGCTCTCCCCGAGGCGCTTGGACAAGACCATAGGGGATCACATCATTCGTCACCATCGTCACCGCTCCGATGATCGCGCCCTGCCCGATCCGCACCCATTGGTGCACACCGGACAGCCCGCCCACGATCACGTCATCGCCCAGCACGCAATGGCCCGCGATGGCCACGTTGTTGACCAGGATCACCCGGTTGCCGATCTGTGCATCGTGGCCGACATGCGCGCCCGTCATGATCAGGACATCGTCCCCTACCCTGGTCACACCACCGCCGCCTTCGGTGCCCGTGTTCAACGTCGCCGCCTCGCGGATCCGGCACCGCTTGCCGACGATCAGCCGGGTATGCTCGCCGTGATACTTCAGGTCCTGCGGCACCTCGCCGACGGTCGCAAAGGGAAAGACCACTGTCTCTTCGCCGATCTCGGTCCAGCCTGTCACCACGGCATGGCTTTTCAGCACCACACGCGCCCCAAGGGTCACTTCGGGCCCCACCACGCAGAACGGCCCGATCTGGCAGCCTTCGCCGATCACAGCGCCCTCCTCGACCACAGCCGAGACATGGACGCGCGCTGTCGGATGAATGCTCATTTCGGAACGTCAAACATCGCCATGAAGGTGGCTTCGCAGGCAAGCTCTCCGTCCACCATGGCGCGGCCTTCGAACTTCCAGACCCGACCGCCGCCCCGCAGCGCCTTGACATGCAACTCCAGAACATCTCCCGGCACCACCTTGCGGCGGAACTTGACGCCATCCACGCCCATGAAGAAGACCTTAGCGTTCTTGTCGACCAGGTCCATCGAGAGACCCACCAGGATGCCGCTGGTCTGCGCCATCGCCTCGATGATCATCACGCCCGGAAAGATCGGCATGCCCGGGAAATGGCCCTGGAACTGCGGCTCGTTCAGAGTGACGCATTTGATGCCGATACAGCTTTCGTGCAGCACGATATCCTTGACCTTGTCGATCAGCAGGAACGGATAGCGGTGCGGGATGATGCGCTGGATCAGGTCAAGATCGGCAGTCGTTGCGGCAGTTGCGTCCATCGTAAATCCTCTTGCGCCCTTGTCCTGCACATGGCCCCGGGCCTTGATCCGTTGCTAGCAACTCATCGGGCGGGTGACAAGTTCAGCGCCCGTTTCAGGGTGCGGTCTTGGCCGGGTCAAGTTCAGCCCATCGCCGGTCAACGCGGGCAATTGCCTCGTCCGTGACATCAATCGCCCGCGCCGAAACCAAAACGTCCGCCTTGTTCAGAATGGCCACCGCCCCGGTCGTATCCAGGATCTCGGCCATAACCGGCGGCAACAGCGTCGACAGAAAGGTTCTGCGGTCCGCGTCACGCGCATCGACCAGTGCGCGGACCTTGGCATCCTGATCGGTGCGGATCTGTTCGACCTTTTCGTCAAAGGCCCGCGCAAGCGCAGAAAACTCCTCGGCCGCAAGTTGCGGCCGCTTGTCTGTCAAATCTTGCTCTTCGGCCGCCAGTTCTGCCTCGATCCGCGAGTTTTCCGCCTCAAGCGCTTCGGCCGCTTCCTGCTGCCGCTCCAGGCTTGCACGGCCAAATTGACTTTCCGCGAACAGCCGGTCCTGATCCAGCACCAGAACCACGGCCCCCTGTGGCAGGTCTGGTGTGGGGACGGGCTCCTGCGACAAGACTGCTCCTGCAAGGAGCGACCCAAGTGCCGCAACGCAAACGATATGCGCCAGGCGCATCCAGCCCTGCCGGAATGCGCGCGCCGCCCAGGCCATCAGAATGTCGTCGAAACCGTCAGATCGAAGCTTTGCTCCTTGTCATAGTCTTCCTTCTTCAGCGCCCGGCTGAAGTTGAACCGCAAGGGGCCGATGGGCGTGTTCCAGAAGACCGAAAGGCCGACGGTTGCCCGCGGAATAAAGCTGTCGTCGACCAGGTCGGCACCTGCAGGACCACCGTTCACGTTGTCCAGACTCCAGACCGAGCCGATGTCCAGGAACGCGCCGCCCGTGATGCCATATTCCTCTGGCAGGCCCAGAGGGAAATCGGCCTCGAACCGGGCGACGGCGAACAGGTTGCCGCCAAGTGCATCTTGATCCGCGGCCGCCAAGTCGCGTGGGCCGATACCGTTTGCCTCAAAGCCACGGATCTTGGCGCCGCCGAAGAAACGCTCGGTCACGCGGCTGACATTGCCGCCAAGCGAGGTGATCGCTCCGCCCTCAAAGACCGCGCGGATCGTCACTTCCTCATTCAGGATCTTGGTCTCGGCCAGCGCAAGCGCGGTGGTCTCGATGTATTCCGTGTCACCACCCAGACCCGCAAAGTCCTGGCCAAAGCGCAAAAGTACGCCACCTTTCGGGTTCAGGCCGGTGATGCGGGTATCATATTCATAGGTATAGCCCAGCGAGAAGGTCCGCAGCGCCCCTTGCGCCGTTTCCGCCGCCAAAATCGCCGAGTTCCCGGCGTAGCCCTCCAGAAGGTCCTCGGAATAGCGCAGGCGCAAATCCAGCGACGACTGTTCGCCCAAGGGGAAGCCGATCCCTGTCGTCAGCCCGATGTTGCGGGTGTCGTAGCGTGCATTGTCGTTGTCAGAGGTGCGATAGTACCCCCCGACCGAGAAGCTCAACTCACGCCCCAGAAGCGCCGGTTCGGTAAAGCTGAAACTGGAGTTCTGGTTGTCCGTTCCCGACGTCAGGCTCAGCGCCAGACGCTGTCCGCGGCCCAGGAAGTTGGTTTCCGAAAAGCCGATGTTGAAGCCGGTCCCGTCGGTCACCGAATAGGAAAGACCAAAGCTCAAGCTGCCGGTCGGCTGTTCCTCCACGTCGACACTCACGACGACCTGATCGCTTGCCGACCCTGGTTCGGCATTCACCTGCGCGTCCGAGAAGAACCCAAGCGCCCGAATGCGTTCCGCCGACTGGCGGATTTCGCGCGGGTTGAAGGGATCGCCTTCGACCGTGCGGAACTGGCGCCGGATCACCTGATCCAGCGTGGTCGCATTGCCCTCGATGTCGATCCGTTCGACAAAGACCCGCTCGCCCCGCACGATTGCGAATTCGATGTCCACCGCCTGATTGCGCTCGTCGCGGGTGATCCGTGGCTCGACCCGGACGAAGTTCAAGCCCTTGCGCAGGGCCAGCGTTTCCATCCGGGTGATGTTGTTGTCGACCAGGATCGGAGAATAGGTCTGCCCGGTGCGGATCTTTGTCACCGCCTCGAACTCGCCCGCGTCGACGCCCTCGATCTCAGACACGACCGTCACCTTGCCGATCGTATGCGGCAGTCCTTCGCGCACCGTAAAGGTGACAAAGGTCGCGTCCCGCTCGCGGCTGACGTCGGCGCTGGCGTCCAGCACCTGGAAATCGATATAGCCGCGCGACAGGTAGAACTCGGTCAGAACCTGCTTGTCGACCTCGATCCGCTCGGCCACGAAGGTGTCGCGCTGGATCAGGTTGCGCAGGAAGCCCGCTTGCTTCGTCTCCAGCACCTGGCGCAGGCGGCGGTCGCTGAACGCGCGGTTGCCGACAAAAGACAGCCGTTCCACCTCGACCACGCGGCCCTCGGTGATCTCGAACACCAGGTCCACACGGTTTTCCGACCGGCGGATGATCTTGGGCGTAACCGTCGCCGCCATCCGACCCGACACGCGGTAAGCCTCGGCAATAGCGGCGGCATCGGACTCGGCCAGGCTCGGCGAATAGACCCGCCGCGCTTGCGACTGCAGAAGCTCGGCCAGCTGTTCGTCCTTCAGCCGCTTGTTGCCCTCGATGCTGATGACATTGACGATCGGGTACTCCTGCACCCGGATCAACAAGGTCGAGCCTTGTGGGATCAGTTCCACCGTCTCGAACAGGCCAGAGTTCGCAATCCGCTGGTAGGCGTCGTTCAGGGCAGCCGCCGAGACCTCTTCGCCACGGCTGATTCCGGCAAAGGACAGGATCGTGGCAATGTCGACCCGGTCATTCCCTTCGACGACCACGTTCGAAAACGAAAAAACCTGCGCAAAGGCCGGCGTCAGGAACGGGGCCGAAACTGTTGCCGTGCCAAGGAAAACCGCAGTGGCCAACAATCGCGCGCGTGAGCCAGCCTTGGATGACCGTTCCCTGGTCCTGCGGAAGGTCCCTTGCATTCTGCGTCCTCGCCCGTTCTTGCCGTTTCGGTTTGACTATCGGGAAAGCCAAGCTTTGTCAAAAGCCTGCGGTCCCTGTGGATAACTTTCCCACATCTTGTGTCAGCCATGCCCAACCCGCAGGTCCGGCATTGCTGACCTTGCGCCGGACCCCGAGGTCAGACGCAGACAAGGTCCCGGGTGAGCGCGTAGACCATGATGCTGAGAACGAAGGTCAGGCCAAAGGTCATCAGGACCTGCATGGCCCGCTCTGACGGCGGACGGCGCACCACCGCCTCGTACAGATGAAAGACCAGATGGCCGCCGTCCAGAACCGGGATCGGGAACAGGTTCAAGAGGCCCACCCCGAAGGACAGGGCCGCCATCATGCCGATCAGCGTCTCCGGCCCCAGACGGGCCGCATCACCCACCGCTTCGGCCATTCCGATGGCCCCCGAGAAGTTGCAGTTGCTGATCGCGCCGCTCACAATCCGCCCCAGAACATGGAACGTTGTCCCCGCCATGCGCCACAGATTTGCTGCGGCCAGTTCGACCGCCTCGACAAATCCGGCAGGCTCCGTGGCCGCCTCGAACACAAAGCCCGGCCCCAGACCGATCTGATACACGTCGACGTAGTTTCCGTTCTCATCCGGCGCGCTGCGCACCCGTGGCGTCAGCTCCAGATCGAAGCTCTCGCCCTCTCGCCACACGGTCAGAGTGACCGGTTTCCCTTCGCTGGCCAGCACGATCTCGCGGATCTGGGTGAAGACGAAAACATCCTGCCCGCCGACCTTCTGGATCACATCGCCGACCTGCAAGCCTGCATCCAGCGCGGCCGACCGCACCAGCACATCGCCGATCACCGGGGCATTCGGGTGCGGCCCGGTCACCGTGATCTCCTGGCCCTCGCGCAACACGCGATACTCCACCTGGGGTTTCGGAGGCAGCGTCGGAAGCAGCGTGAAATAGCTTTCCTGATCCGGCGTCGCCTGCCCGTCGATGGCCAGGATCACGTCGCCTTCCCGAAGCTCCTGCACTTCGTAGGGAAGCGCGTGCACGGCGCCAACCGTGGGCTTTTCGGTCGGGATGCCCAGGATGATGAACATCCCCACCAGGATCAGGAAGGCCAGAATGAAATTGGCAATCGGCCCCGCAGCGACGGTTGCCGACCGCGCCCAAAGTGGCGCGCCCGCCATCGTATGGCGACGTTCGTTCGGGGTCAGGCCCGACACATCGCCCTGCCTGACCGAGGTCGCATCCGCATCGCCCAGGAATTTCACGTATCCGCCAAAGGGAATGGCCGCGATCTGCCATTGCGTGCCCCGCTTGTCGCGGCGGCTCCACAGGACCGGGCCGAAGCCGACCGAGAACACCTCGGAATGGATGCCTGTCCAGCGGCCCACGATGTAATGGCCGTATTCATGCACGAAG
>JALOTD010000135.1 GCA_025458105.1 Tabrizicola sp.
CACATAGGTGGGCCGCCCGTGGTTGCACTGGCCGGAAAGCGGAGTCGCCTCCATCTCGCGCAGAAGCGCGTTCATCTCCTCGGGGCGCATCTGGCGGCCCGAGCGGACCGAGCCGTGGCAGGCCATGCGTGACAGGATCGCGTCGATTTTCGCCCGGATAAGCTGGCTGTCGCCGCTGTCGGCCAGTTCGTCCAGAATGTCGCTCAGGAGGGCAGCGCCGTTGACCGGTCCCAGGACTGCGGGGGCTTCACGGATGGCGACGGCATTGCCGCCGAAAGGCTCGATCACCAACCCGACCTCGGCCAGCGCGGGGGCGGCGTCCAGAAGGCGGGCAGCGTCGGTGGGGGAAAGGTCGACGATCTCGGGGATCAAGAGCGCCTGGGCGCGGATGCCGGTCTCGGCCATCTGGCGCTTCAGGCGTTCATAGACCAGCCGTTCATGCGCGGCGTGCTGGTCGACGATGACGATGCCTTTGGCGGTCTGCGCGACGATGTAGTTTTCATGCAGCTGCGCGCGGGCGGCGCCAAGAGGATGTTGCGCCTGGGGGGCCTCGTCCGACGCTGGCGCTTGGACATCGGCATGGGTCGGGGCGAAGGCGGCGGCCATCGGGGCCTCGGCAAAGCCGGGGGACTGGAAGGCGAAGGCGCGGGCGATGGCTGGCTGGCTGAGGCGGTCCATCTGGTAGACGCGCGGCTCGGGACGGAAGGCCCCCAGCGTGGCCGCGCCGACGGTCGAGGACGCACGATGGCCTGCGCCCGTCAGCGCCGATTTCAGCGCGGTGATGATCAGCGACCGGGCCGCATCGGGCTCACGGAAGCGGACCTCAGCCTTGGCCGGATGGACGTTCACGTCGACGCGCTGGGGGTCGGAGATCAGGTTCAGGATGGCGGCGGGGTGGCGGTCCCTCGACAGCACGTCGAAGTAGGCCGCGCGGAGCGCTCCGTACAACATCCGGTCCAGAACCGGGCGGCCGTTGACGAACAGGTATTGCTGGGCCGACGAGCCCCGCGAATAGGTCGGCAGAGCGGCATAGCCTTGCAGGCGCAGGCCCTCGCGCTCGGCGTCGATGCGCAGCGCGTTGTCGGTGAAGTCGCGGCCAATGACCGACGCAAGGCGCGATTGCAGGGCGTCGAAAAGGTCTCCGCTGGCCGGATCGGCACGGAACAGGTTGCGGGCCTCGCCTCCGGTGACATCGCGCAGGGTGAAGCCAACCAGCGGCTCGGCCATCGCCAAACGGCGGATCACGTCGGTGACCGCCTGAAGCTCGGCCCGGTCAGAGCGGAGGAACTTCAGCCGCGCCGGAGTGGCGAAGAAGAGGTCACGCAGTTCGACCACCGTGCCCTTCGTCAGCGCGGCGGGGCGGACCGGAGACATGCGGCTCCCCTCACAGCTGATCTGCGCGGCGTCGCCTTCGGCCCGCGAGGTGATCGTCAGACGACCCACCGCGCCGAGCGAAGGCAGCGCCTCGCCCCGGAAGCCGAAGCTGCGGATATCCAGAAGGTCCGACCCGTCGATTTTCGACGTCGCATGGCGCGACAGGGCCAGGGGCAGGTCCTCTGCCGTCATCCCGCAGCCGTCGTCGGTGACCCGGATCAGCGTCTTGCCGCCGTCGGCGATGTCCACCGTGATGCGCGACGCACCGGCGTCCAGCGCGTTCTCGACAAGCTCCTTCACTGCGCTGGCGGGACGCTCCACCACCTCGCCCGCCGCAATGCGGTTGATCGCGGCCTCGTCCAGCTGCCGGATCACCGGACGGCCCTGGGCGCCCGTTATCTTGGGGGTGTGAAGCGTCATGCCCCTATCTGTAGCAGGACCCCCCGAGTCGGGAAAGAACGAAACAGGACTTTGCGCGCCCGGGGTTGCGCTTTTCGCTGCATGCGTCATATCGGCTGAAAAAGACGGGGGACAGACATGCAGGACATTCTGGCGCTGGCCAGCGCCAATCTCCTCACGCCGATGATCCTGTGCTTTGCGCTGGGTCTTTTTGCGGCCCTGGCGCGCAGCGAGTTGACGATCCCCGAGGCGGTGGCCAAGGGGATGTCGATCTACCTTCTCTTCTCCATCGGTTTCAAGGGCGGGGTCTCGGTCGCCGACCATGGCCTGGATGGTCGGCTGGTCGCGGCGTTGGTCGCGGGGGTGGTTCTGTCCTTCGTGATCCCCTTCGTGGCTTTCGCGCTGCTGAAGGCAATGACGCGACTGTCGGCCACCGACGCCGCCGCGGTCGCCGCGCATTACGGGTCAATCAGCATTGTCACCTTCGTGACCGGATCGTCGGTCGTCCAGGGTGCCGGACTGGTGGCCGAGGGCTACATGGTCGCTGTCGCCGCCGCGATGGAGGCCCCGGCGATCATCTCGGCGCTTTACCTCGCCAGCCGGTCCGGGGGCCGGGCCGAGAAGATGGACGCTGACCTCTGGCGCGAGATTTTGCTGAACGGGTCGATTGTCCTTTTGGTCGGGTCCTTCCTGATCGGCATGGTCACCGGCCAGCCCGGCATGGCGCGAATCGAGGCGTTCATTGTGGCTCCGTTCCAAGGGGTGCTGTGCCTGTTTCTATTGGATATGGGGCTGGTGGCGGGGCGCGGGATGCGAAATGCGAAGGGGGTCTTGACTGCAGGGGCGCTGGCTTTCGGTCTGATCATGCCCGTCGTCGGTGCGGCGTTCGGGTTGGCGGCGGGGCTCTTATTGGGCCTGTCAACCGGGGGTGTCGCGCTGATGATGGTGCTGGCAGGCTCGGCGAGTTATATCGCGGTGCCGGCGGCGATGCGGGTGGCCCTGCCGGATGCCAACCCGTCGGTCTACCTGACCCTGTCGCTGGGGGTGACCTTCCCGTTCAATCTGGTGATCGGCATTCCGGCCTGGGTGGCCGTGGCGCAGGCTGTGGGGGGATAAAATGCAGACGCACAAGGCGAAACGGGTCGAGATCATCATCGAAGCCCCGATGGAGGGCCGCCTGACTCAGGCGCTAGAGAAGGCGGGGGTCACCGGGTTCACGGTTCTACCGGTGCTGGGGGGATCGGGGCGGTCGGGGCGCTGGACGCGCGAGGGGCAGGTCGGGCGGTCCGGCATGGTTGCGGTGGTCTGCCTGGTCAGACCCGACCGGCTGGATACGCTTCTGGAGGCGGCGTTCACGGTGGTCGAGCGGCATATCGGGGTGATCGGGGTGACCGATGCCGAGGTCTTGCGGGCCGAAAGGTTCTGATTGTCCACGGGTGGACAGTGATCACCAGGCATTAATTTCAATAGCTTGGCTGTGGACAGTCACGCTTTGTTAACCTGCCCTGCGCCTTGGCAGGTTCGGGCGGGTTTCAGATTGAGCGCCTGACGGCGCAAGTCTTTTGTCTCGCCTCTTGCGCGTGAAGAACGCGCTAGAGGCTCGGGCGATGCCTCCGGCGGGGATATTTGGGCAAATGTGAAAGGCCTGTGGTGGGAAAATCCTGCCATGCTAGGCTGACAGCAGGATCGTCACTATCGGAGCCAGGGGCGTGATCGAACCACCAGCCACGGTGCTGCTTCTGGGCGCGACCGGGACCATCGGGCGGGCGGCGGCGCAGGTTTTGCGCGCGGCAGGGTATTCCGTTGTTGCACTGGTCCGCCCGGGAACGGATGGGGTGCTTTTGCCGGGCTGCGTCCTGGCCTATGGGCAGGCCACGGATCCGGGAACCCTGCAAGCACTGATGCGGGCAGAAAAGCCTTTGGCCGTCATCTCGTGCCTGGCCAGCCGGACTGGGGCGCCTGCGGATGCCTGGGCGGTGGATCATGCGGCGCAGTCTGCGGCCCTGACAGCGGCCCAGGCTGCGGGCGTGCGGCAGTTCGTGCTTTTGTCGGCGATTTGCGTGCAGAAGCCGCAGCTGGAGTTCCAGCGCGCGAAGCTGGCTTTTGAGACCGAACTGATGGCGAGCGGGCTGGTCTGGTCGATCGTGCGGCCCACAGCCTATTTCAAATCGCTCTCGGGCCAGGTTGCGCGAGTGCGGGCCGGGAAGCCCTACCTGGTGTTTGGTGATGGGCGATTGACCGCATGCAAGCCGATTTCTGACCATGACCTCGGGCGCTATCTGGCGCTGTGCCTGACCGACCCGGACAAGCAGAACCGCGTCCTGCCCATCGGCGGGCCGGGGCCCGCGATCACCAATCTGGACCAGGCGCGGATGCTGGAGCGGCTGATGGGCCAGCCGGTCAAGCTGCGGCACGTGCCGGTTGCGCTGATGGATGCGATCATCGGTGGCCTTGGCCTTGCCGGACGGGTTATCCCGAGCCTTGCCGCCAAGGCGCAGTTGGCACGGATCGGACGCTATTATGCGACCGAGTCGATGCTGGTCTGGACTGGCGCGCGCTACGATGCCGAGGCCACGCCCGAATTCGGCAGCGACCGCCTGGAGGACCATTACGCCGCAATGTTGCGGGGCGAGGTCGGCGACGACCGGGGCGCGCATGCAGTCTTCTGACCGCATGACCCCGATTTTTCGCAGAAAAATCGTAAGGTTTTACAGCCCGGTCGGCTGCCCCACCACCACGAAATGCAGCGCATCGGGCTGGTAGAGCCGCGCGGCGACGCGCTTGATGTCGTCCATCGTCACTGCCTCGATCTTGGCGTTGCGGGTCACGGCATAATCAATCGGCATGCCTTCCATCTGCATCCCCACCAGGATGCTGGCAATCGGGCCGTTGCCGTCGAAGCGGAGGGGGTATGAGCCGGTCAGGTAAGTCTTGGTGTCGGCCAGTTCCTGATCCGTCAGCCCTTCCCGGGCAATCCGCGCCCATTCATCGCGCACGACCTGGATCGCCTCGGCCACCTTGTCGTTCGAGGCCGAGAACTGGCCCAGATACATGTCGGCCAGGTCATAGCTGACCAGATAGCTGCCGATTCCGTAAGTGAGCCCGCGCTTTTCGCGCACCTCGCTCATCAGGCGCGCGGTAAAGCGACCGCCGCCCATCGCCTCGTTCAGGATGAAGGCGGCAAAGAAATCCGGGTCCTCGCGCGGGATGCCGGTCTGTCCGAACAGGACCGTGGACTGCGGACTGGGGAAGTCGGTGACCGTCACGCCGGGGGGCAGTTTCACCTCGGCCAGGCCAGGCAGCGGCGTGCCAGTGGCGGGCAAGTCGCCCAAGAGGCGGTCCAGGAGCGGACCCAGTTCCTCGGCCGTGATGTCGCCTGCGGCCGAGACATAGATGCGGTCACGGGCCAGCGCCCCCTTGTGGGCGGCGACGATGTCGTCGCGGGTCAGCGCGGTCACCGTCTCGATGGTGCCATTGCCGTCCGAACCATAGGGATGGTCACCGAAAGCCAGCCGGTCGAAGGTGTTCGAGGCGATCTTGTCGGGGTCCTTTTCATCCGACCGCAGGATCGACAGCACCTGTTCGCGCACGCGGTCGATCGCGTCCTGATCAAAGCGCGGGTTGACCAGCGCCTCACGCAAGAGGGTGATCGCCTGGTCGCGGTTTTCGGTTAGGAAACGCGCCGAGACGCCGACCGAATCGCCGCCGGCGTCGAAGACGAATTCCGCTGCCAGCGCGTCACGTGCTTCGGCGAAGGCCCGGCTGTCCATCTCGCCCGCGCCCTCCTCGATCAGCGCGGTCATGAGGTTGACGGCCCCGCGCTTGCCTGGCGCGTCCAGCGAGGTGCCGCCGCGGAACTGGATTTCCAGGGCGGTGAAGGGGATGTTGTGATCCTCGACCAGCCAGGCTGTGATGCCCCCGGGCGAGGTGACTTCCTTGATGTCCAGTTCTGCCTGGGCCGGAAAGGCGAAGAGAAGGGCTGCGAAGAGGGCGCGGAGGTCACGGCGGCAAGTGCCTCGTCCCAGCTTTCGATGTCTTCGATCGTCAGGCCGATCGACAACCCCTCGCCATAGCGGCGGGCGAGCGTGTCGACGCTGTCGCGGGCGTAGATGTCGGCGGCGCGGACCTGGGTGCGAATGCGCTCCAACGCGGCGGGGTCGGGGCCGGTTTTCAGGAAGTCGTCGATGGCGCGGTCCATGTCGGCCTCGATGGTTTCCAGGCTGACGTCCGGGGCGGGCACGACAACAAGGCCGAAGGTGGCGTCGTCAATGCTGGACCCGTCGTAAAAGGCGGTGGAATAGACCGCGACCTGCCTGTCGAACTGCAAGGCGCGCGGCAGGACCGAGGTCTGGCCAGAGCCGCCCAGAAGCTCGGCCAGGACGGTCAGCGCGGCGGCTTCCTTCTGGTTGCCGGGGTCACGCTCGGGCGCCAGGTAGGTGCGGAAGACGTAAGGTTCGGATACCCGCTCATCGGCCAGGGTGATCCGGCGTTCGGCCAGTTGCGGGGGCTCCTGCGGGCGGTCGCGGGGGGTGATGCCGTCCGAGGGTGCGATGGGGCCATAGTGCTTTTCGGCCAGCGCCCTGACCTCTTCCGGGTCGACGTCGCCCGCGATGACCAGGGTGGCGTTGTTCGGCGCGTAGAACCGCTGGTAATACTCCAGCGCGTCCTCGCGGCTGAGCTGTTCCATCTCGTGCCGCCAGCCGATGATCGGGATGGCGTAGGGATGGTTCATGAACTGCGCGGCGCGCATCTGTTCGGACAGAAGCGCACCGGGGGAGGAATCGGTCCGCTGGGCGCGTTCTTCCAGGATCACCTCGCGTTCGGTGGCGACGTCCTCTTCGGTCAGGCGGAGGTTCCGCATGCGGTCGGCCTCCATCTGCATCACCAGGTCCAGACGGTCGGCAGCGATGCGCTGGAAATAGGCAGTGTAGTCCCAGGAGGTGAAGGCGTTGTCGTCGCCGCCCTGCGCTTCGACCGTGGCGGAGAACTGATTTGGGCCGACCGTTTCGGTGCCCTTGAACATCAGATGTTCCAGGAAATGCGCGATGCCGGAATGGCCCGGGGGTTCGTCGGCGGCACCGACGCGGTACCAGATCATCTGCACCACCACGGGCGCGCGGTGGTCTTCGATCACCACCACGTTCAACCCGTTGTCGAGCGTGAAGCTGGTTACCGGTTCGGCGGCGGCAGGCAGGGCAAGCGCCAGCGCGAGGGTCGCTGGTCCGAAGGATCGAAGCATCAGGGTCTCCCGTTGACGGTCAAGAAATAAGTGCAGACCCGGGGGCTGCAATCAAGGCGGGGAAACGCGCTTGTTACTCTTCGCCATCCTTGCGGGGCGGGGCAGAGGAGGTACGGACGCCCAGCTTGCGCCAGCGCTCCAGCTCGGCCTGCTGGTCAAGCCGCTGCTTGCGGTAGGCCTTGTAGTAGACGTTCACGTTGAACAGGCGTTCCAGGACGCGGCCATTGTTGTCGCGCCGCCATTCCAGGTCTTCCGAGGCGAGCGTTGCGCGGATCCCGCCATCGACGCCGAAGCGGGCGGCATGGGCGTAAAGCGCGCTGTCGCCAGAGGGTATGCCACCTGCAGCGCCGGGTCGGCCACCAAGGGCAATGGCGGCCTCTTCCTCGGGGAAGCGGTCGGTCAGGTTGGTGCCGCCAGGCGTCGGTTCGGGCAGGGCCGAGAGATCTTCGGGCATGGACAAGGGCTTGGGCGGCACGATGCCGAATTCATCGGGGCCTTCACCCGTGCGCAGGTTCATCAGCTGGGGCGCACCGCTGCTGCAGGCCACCAGGCCAAGCATCGCCAAAAGCGCGATGACCGCCCTGCCCCGTCCTGCCTGCATGCCTGCCTCCGAACCCGACTTTTCCCCGTCTTAGCCTAAAGCGCGGCGGTCGTCACGGGGTCTTTAGCGCGGCTTGCCGGCGGGTTTTCCATCCTTTGGCGCATTGCCCGCGAACAGAACCAGCCCGATTGCCCCCACGAAGATCGCGATGTCAGCCACGTTGAACGCATAGGGATTCTCGATGCCGCAGCAGGACATGTTCAGGAAATCTGCCACCGCGCCATAGACGATCCGGTCGATCACATTGCCAAGCGCGCCCCCGACCAGAAGCCCGCCTGCGAGCTGTGCCTTCCAGTTGTCGCGTTCCGAGCGAATCCACCAGATCACCCAGACCGAGATCGCCAGAGCAACGCCGATCAGGATCCAGCGGGCGGCATCCGGGGCGCCGCCGAACAGACCGAAGTTGATGCCGCGATTCCAGGCCATGCGGAAGACAAGGAACGGAGGCAACACATCGAACTCGCCCCGGTTGATGAGGTCGAGACCGTGAACAACGGCCAGTTTCGAGACCTGATCCAGCCCGAAGGTCGCGACGGCAGTGATCCAGAAGCGCCGCATGTCAGTGCCGGAAATGGCGCTGGCCGGTGAAGACCATTGCCAGCCCGCGTTCGTCTGCTGCAGCGATGACCTCGTCATCCCGCATCGACCCGCCGGGCTGGATGATGGCGGTTGCCCCGGCTTCGGCGGCGGTGATCAGGCCGTCGGCAAAGGGGAAGAAGGCATCGGACGCCACAACCGAGCCCTTGGTCAAGGGTGCGGGCAGACCAAGCGCCTCGGCCATGTCGCGCGCTTTCTGCGCGGCGATGCGGGTCGAATCGACGCGGCTCATCTGGCCCGCGCCCACGCCCACGGTCGCGCCGTCCTTCACGTAAATGATGGCGTTGGACTTCACGTGCTTGGCCACGGTCCAGGCAAACATCAGGTCACTTAGCTCTGCCTCGGTTGGGGCGCGCTTCGTCACCACCTTCAGATCAGAGGCGGAGACGTGGCCTGCGTCCCGGTCCTGTACCAGAAAGCCGCCTGCAACCTGCTTGAAGGCCAGGCCCGGGGCCTTCGGGTCAGGCAGGCTGCCCGTGGTCAGAAGCC